>CAYMBR010000025.1:0-31695 GCA_964388725.1 uncultured Sangeribacter sp.
AAATAGCCAAACAAGTTAAAGCCTGTTTTGAAAATATTTCTGAAAATCAACACGAGTATGCCTTGATTGGGTATTACAAAAACTTGGATCATTTAAGTAAGATTCTTTCTAATAATTTATATTATGTAAGGACAGGTTTTACTCATGGAGGGTTTATAATGCCAGAAGGAATCAATCCTCCTAATATACTAATATTACATAATAGAAATAAGCGTTTATATTTCAAATTGTGGCAATCAATACCAAAAGATATAAGCGCAAAAGAGCTAAGAGAAATGGGATTTACTCCCAATAACATTAATTATTTAGCTTTTAAGATTATTAAACAGCTTAATAAAAATGAATCAAAACTATATGAGAGGATAGATATAAAAAGAACTCGTGATAAAGTTATCCCATATCTTATAGATTTGAATAATGAAAACCATAGAATCTGATCGTATGGAAGAATGCGGAGACATTAAATCATCCAAACTATGTTGTAAAGAATTGAATGAGAGCAATGAAAACACTTGAGCATCTTGGACGAAGGAAGTCGTTGAATAATTCAGATTAAAAGGGGTCGAATTCGACCCTTTTTTGAGAGGGGCAATGCCTTTTCGCAGGGAGGAGGAAGGTTGGCTCACCACTCGTCTGTATGAAAATTTTTATTAACTTTGCCGTTGAAAAAGACAAAACCCGATAGCTTGATATACAGGGGCTACCGGGATTCAACACTGCAAAAGTAGTGCTTTTTATCCTAAAAAACAAATTTTCGGCCAAAAAAGATTTCAAAAGAGATGAAATATGCAGATTTTGAGAAGATAATGTCTTCCGAGCGTATGGAGAGATACCTTGCGGCCTGCGGTGGTGACACTCGCAAGGCCATGACCCTATATAGATACAATCTGCAAATCTCACAAGAAATGTTTACCATAGTTAGTTGCTTTGAAGTGGCTCTCAGAAATGCCATCGACAGAAAACTGACTGAAAATTTGGGTGATGAATGGTTAAAAGAATCTATATCAACTGACGGAATATTTTCACAACCCATATTGAGAAAGACACATGACATAATAGCATTTGCGCATCGCAAACTCCAATCTGCCGGAACTTACAGTCATGCTAAACTTCTTGCAGAAATGGAATTTGGAATATGGAAATATATGTTCTCCCCATTACAATATAGAGTGACAGGGCGTAACCTATTGTCGATATTTCCCAACAAACCTCGTTCATCAAGAGAAACTCAATATAATCAAACCTATATCTTTAACGAACTTGATAAAGTTAATTCGTTGAGAAATAGGATAGCTCACCACGAGACAATCTGTTTTGCATCAAACACCTCTGACATTGATACGTCTTACATTATCAATATATACTCCAAAATCAAGACTCTGTTCGCTTGGATGGATATTGACAGCAATTCACTGCTATATGGATTAGATCATATCAGTCGAGTATGCTCTCAAATCTACAAACTTAAGTCTTCAGACTAATTATTTTCTCATTGTCACATCAAATTTACACATCTAAGAAAATCCTTTGCTAATGACAAAAAGTTGAGAAAAGGGACTGAAAGGGGGAATAAAAGTTGTGAAAAGGACGGAAATGGGCGGTTTTTGCTTAAAAAGTTGAGAAAAGGACGGAAATGGCAAAATAAAAATTGAGAAAGGGACGGATTTTTCATTTTGACTCTTTTCAATATCGAAAAATTTTTATAAATTTGCAAAAACCATAAAAATCTGATAGTATGAAAAGAATAGTGATGATGGCGGCGGTCGCGGTGGCGATGACGGCCGGGGCTCAGAACTGGAAGGAATGGCAGGATCCGGAGGTGAATGCCACAAACCGCGAGCCGATGCGCTCCGAATCCTTTGCATTCAGGAAGGGGGAGAGCGGAGTAGGTAAACTCGACCGAAAGAATTCAGCCAATTACCTTAGTCTCAACGGTAACTGGAAATTCAACTGGGTCAACGATGCGACTGCCCGTCCTACCGAGTTCTGGAAAAAGGATTTCAACGATAAGGGCTGGGACACAATCAAAGTGCCGGGCATGTGGGAACTCAACGGCTATGGCGACCCCATCTACGTCAACACCCCCTATCCCTGGCAAAACTTCTTTAAGAACAATCCCCCCTATGTGCCCACCCAGGAGAATCACGTGGGCACTTACCGCCGCGAGATTATGGTGCCCGCCGACTGGAAAGGGAAGGAAATTTTTGCCCATTTCGGTTCGGTGACATCAAATATCTATCTGTGGGTCAACGGCAAATATGTGGGTTATAGCGAAGACAGCAAACTGGAGGCTGAATTCAATCTCACCCCCTACATAGAGCCTGGCAAGGAGAATCTTATCTGTTTCCAGGTGTTCCGCTGGTGCGACGGCAGTTATCTTGAAGACCAGGACTTCTGGCGTCTGAGTGGGGTGGGTCGCGACTGCTATCTCCTCGCAAGAAGCAAAAGCAGAATCGACGACATCCGAGTGACCCCCGACCTCACCAACAATTACACCGACGGCAAACTTGACATCGACCTCAAACTGACGGGTGGCAGACCGGCTACCCTGACGCTAAAGGATGCCGAAGGCAAGGTTGTGGCAGAAAAGAAAGTCTCGAAGAGCGGCAAGACTACAATAGAAGTGGCAAACCCGAAGAAATGGAGCGCCGAGACACCTTATCTATATACGCTGACGGCAGAGACCGACGAAGAGACAATTCCCATCCCGGTGGGTTTCCGCAAGATAGAGATTAAGGATGCGCAAGTGCTGGTCAATGGCAAACCGGTGCTCTTCAAGGGTGCCGACCGTCATGAGCTCGACCCGGACTACGGTTATGTGGTCAGTCCCGAAAGGATGCTCCAGGACATTGAGCTGATGAAGAAACTCAACATCAACGCGGTGCGCACCTGCCACTACCCCGACGATGAACTCTGGTATGAACTCTGCGACAAGTATGGTATCTATGTAGTGGCGGAAGCCAATGTGGAGAGCCACGGCATGGGCTATGGCGACAACACCCTCGCCAAAAACGAGTCCTACCGCAAGGCCCACCTTGAGCGCAACGAACGCAACGTGCGTCGAAATTTCAATCATCCTTCGGTCATCTTCTGGTCGCTCGGCAATGAGGCCGGCTATGGACCAAACTTTGAAGACTGCTACGAATGGGTGAAGGAGTTTGACCCCTCCCGTGCATGCCAATACGAACAGGCGCGTCATGACGGCAAGACCGACGTATTTTGTCCCATGTACTACGGCTATGAGGAGATGGAAGCATACGGCAAGGATCTGAAGGCAGGCAAACCGCTGATACAGTGCGAGTATGCCCATGCCATGGGCAATTCGGAGGGTGGATTCAAGGAATATTGGGATCTCATCCGCGAATATCCGAGCCTGCAGGGCGGTTTTATATGGGATTTCGTGGACCAGGGTCTCCGTGCCAAGGATGCCGATGGAGTGGAGTATTACGCCTATGGGGGCGACTACAACACCTTCGACGGCAGCGACAACAACTTCTGCGACAACGGTCTTGTAAGCCCCGACCGTGTGTCCAACCCGCATGCCGACGAGGTGAGATATTTCTACCAGAACGTATGGACCACGCCGGTAGATATAAAAGCTGGGAAAGTCAGTGTCTATAATGAGAATTTCTTCAAAGATCTAAGCAATCTGAATCTTGACTGGACACTGCTTAAGGATGGCAAACCTGTAAAAAACGGAAGAATTTCCGAACTGAACGTGGCACCGGGTGAGACAGCTGATGTCACTATCCCTTATGGCAATACCTCCGACGCTGGCGAATGGTTGCTCAATGTGGCTTATACTCTGAAGGAGAACAGCGATTTGCTTCCGGCAGGGTATGCAGTGGCACGTCAGCAACTGACCATATCACCATGGACTCCGACAACCGACAACCGACAACCGACAACCGACAACCCCACCCTTAAAATCATCGACAATCACAAGTCGATACTTTCTATAAAAGGTGAAGATTTTGCCATCGAATTTGACAAACACACCGGATATATGACCAAGTATGTTGTGGATGGAACTGAGATGATTTACAAGGGAGGTGCACTGACTCCCAATTTCTGGCGTGCCCCCACCGACAACGACTTCGGTGCCGGTCTGCAACGCAAGTATGAGGCATGGCGCAAGCCGGAGATAAAACTGGCCTCACTTACCACCGATACGGCTAATGGGATGGTGGATGTGAGAGCCGAATATGATATGCCGGAAGTGAAGGGAACGCTGTCGTTCTCCTATGCCATCGCTCCGGACGGCACCGTGAGGGTGACGGAAGGTTTCAAGGCCACCGAGGGAGCGGAGGTAAGCAATCTCTTCCGTTTCGGAATGCAGATGCAGATGCCTGAGGAGTTTGACGCAATCGAATATTATGGCCGCGGACCGATAGAGAACTATTCCGACCGCAATCACTCCACATTCCTCGGACTGTATCGCCAAAGCGTGGAGGGGCAGTACTACCCATATATCCGTCCGCAGGAAACCGGCACCAAGACTGACGTGCGCTATTGGAAACAGCTCAATGCCGCAGGAAATGGACTTGAATTTGAGGCAGTGGAGCCATTTTCAATCTCGGCACTCAATTATAGCATCGATAGCCTTGACGACTATCCGGAGAAGAAACAGAGCCATGGCCAGCAGGTGAAGCCGGTAGATTACACCAACATCTGTATCGACAAGGTCCAGATGGGACTCGGTTGTGTCGACAGCTGGGGTGCGCTTCCGCGCTCGGAGTACCTGCTTCCCTATAAGGACTACGAGTTCATCTTCCAGATGACCCCGGTATTCCACCAGCTGCCGTGAATATCTTCCTTGCTGCCATGGCAGCGATGATGGCGAGTTGCACAAGCGAGGACCCGTTGATGGTTTCCGACAACTATGCCATTGGCTTCAACACTTACGAGAAGAAATCTTAATAATCTCAGAGGAGAATTCCGCAAAATATAGGGTCGGGGCATCGCGAAGGCGATGTCCCGGTATTGTCTTAGTATGGAGGCGGCGTGCTTTAGCCGCCGCAAGTTGGCAGCCCGCATGCGGCTAAAGGCTTTTCCATTTCCAGTCGTCGTGGGTTTGCAACCCACGACCCCGCGTCAGATCCGGCTGCGGGTTGCAAACCCGCAACGACTGACGCGTCCCCTACCTCGGTCTTTACATTTCAATCATCCAATCATCGATGTTGTTGGTCTTGGAGCTGTAGTTTGCAGCTATTTTGATGATGGTCTTTCCCTCGTCGAGAAAAGGAAGCGAATAGCCCTTCTCCTCAATTTGCTTCATGGCTTCTTCCACCGATCCATCGGTCTTCAGTTCAAAGATATAGATGAAGCGTCGGGTGCGGAGCATCACATCCATGCGTGATTTACAAGTCTGCTCCTCCGCACGAGGCATGAAACCGAGAGCCTTAAAGACCAGAAAGATGTTGTTTTCAAAATATTTTTCTCTCTTAGCCAGTTCGGTAAGCCCGTATGGGTTTCCTGCGAGGAATGTCTGCAGGTGAAGCATGAATTTTTCTGGCTCTCCCTTGACCACAGCTTTGCGAATCTCGATGAAACTCTTGTCGCAGGTTTTCTTGTCCAAGGCAGAATATATTGGCATCAGAGTCAGACTGAAACTTTCCGATACCTCCCGGTTGGGAAGGGCAAGGGTATAGATTCCCAGTTCATCGTCATATCCATTTATCGTGATGCAGCCGGCTTCATACAGGAGCGTGACCGGATTCTGAAGATAGGACTCCCTTGCCGAGAGTCCGTTCTCCACAGTCTCAATGCATTCAAGATCCGGGAGAAAAAAGTCTTCACGTTTCAGCATGGTGAGGAAGGAGTTGGGAGTTCCCGATTCAAACCAGTAGTTGCTTATCTTTTGTGATTGCAAGGCATTCAGAAGGCTGAAGGGATTGTAGATGTCCGGACATATCTCACTAAAGTGATACCCATCGTAGTTGTCCTTAAGTATTGCCAACATTTGGGCTGCCGTCACGCCCTCACGTTCAGCAAAATCATGTATGCCCGGCATAAACAAGTCCTTTAGTTCATCTTCTGTGATACCACATATTGCTGCAACTCTATCATCCAATGATATGTCCTTAAGATTGTTGGCTCCGCTGAAAAGACTGGTCCGGCTGAAACGTGAAATGCCGGTGATGAATGCAAAATAGATATATTCATCAGCATTCTTGAGTACTGAGAAAAAAGCACTAAGAGTGTCGCGATATGATTTGTTTAATGTCTCATCTTCAAGTGTTTTAAGCAGGGCAGCATCATATTCATCCACCAATACCGCCACCTTTCTGCCAGTTGACTGACAGGCAGTCCTTATCAATATCTCGAATCTTCTTGATATGCTGTCGCCATTGTCTGGAATTTCATATTTGGTCTCATAGTCTCTAAGAATACTGCTTATGTGTGATATCAACGCATCTTCCGACTTTGTGTCAATGGTATTGAACGATATTTTTATAACGGGCCTTGAAACCCAGTCCATGTCGTCGGAGTCGATGTCAAGACCCTTGAACAAATCCCTTCTCCCTTCGAAATATTTCTCAAGGGTGCTTAGGAAGAGGCTTTTCCCGAATCGGCGAGGCCGGCTCAGGAAATAATAATTGGGGGTTTCCAACAGCAATTTGATATATTTTGTCTTGTCAACGTATGCATAATTCCCCTCGCGGAGTTTTCCAAAATCCTGTATCCCCACAGGGAATTTCATCTTGCTCATGATCTCAACTATTTATTTAAAAATACAAAAGTAGTAATTTTTTTGTTTGATGCAAATCAAAATCCAGTTTCGGCCGTCATTTTAGCCGTCAGTCGTCGTGGGTTTGCAACCCACGACCCCGCGTCAGATCCGGCTGCGGGTTGCAACCTGCGACTGCTTATGGTCGAAAAATATGGATCCATGGCTCCTATTGTTTTTTCGGAAAATTGAGTAAATTTGCAGCCTGGATAGTAATAAAAATTATGAAACGAATAATTGCGACGGCATTTGCCGTGATGGCGCTTGCCACTGCGGGCGCGAAAATATCCCACCCGTCACTGCTTTTCACGCCAAAGGCAGTGGCGGCCGCCAAGGAGCGTGTGAAAACCGACACAGTGCAGGCAAACGCCTACAACAGTATCATGGAGAAGGCCGACCAACTGCTTTCCAAAAACGACGTAAGGCAGATGGAATATCTCGCCCTTGCATACCAGATGACCGGCGACGACAAATATGCTGATAAAATCTGCTCAATGCTACTCGAAGTGGCAACAATACCGAGTTGGGCAGACTCCGAGATGATGCAGCGCACGCCGGCATGGCGCAGCGAATTGCAGATGGCACACCGTGCCTTCCAACTGGCGGTGGCATACGATGCGGTATACAACAAACTGTCGGCTTCCGACCGACAGACGATTGCCAAAGGACTATGGCGACTTGCCGGAGAACCTCTGATGGGAGACTGGCTGCTCGAACCGACACGCATACACTCACTCAACTCGATGGGCCACAACTGGTGGACATCATGCGTCGGGATGGGTGCACTCCTTTCGCTTGCCATCTCCAATGAGATTCCTGAAGCCGAAAAAGCAGCGCAAGAGGCGGTGGAGGCATTGCCGGAATGGTTTGACTTCGCGGGCGACGTGATCCAGAACAAACCGAAAACCTTCGACCGCAACGGCGGCATGTATGAAAGCATCAACTACGCAAGTTTCGGTATCACAGAGGCTTTGTTGCTCCGCCTTGCATGGCTCAACTCACATCCCGGTGCAAAACTGGAGGATATACCGCAAATGGCGATGCTGCCTTCTTTTTTCAGCCATGTGAGTTATCCGCGCACCGGAGAACTGCACTCCATCAATTTCGGAGACAGCCACAAGAACGTGACAGGAGAGTCGTCGATGATACTCGCCTACGCCATGGGGGAGAAGGATCCCGTGACGCTCTGGTATATCAACCAACTTGAGCCGGGACAGCACCGGGAGGGATTTCCGCGTCATTTCCCGATGGGATTCCTCTATACTCCCGACCTCTCGAAAGCCCCGTCGGCATCTGAGCTTGACAAGTCGCATCTTTGGGAAGACCTCGGCTGGGCCACGATGCGCGACAGTTGGGACAAAGACGCGACCATGCTTGCCGCCAAGAGCGGTATGACGTGGAATCACTCGCATGCCGACGCCAACTCCATGATACTTTTCCACAATGGTGTGGATATCATAAAGGATGCCGGCAACTGCTCCTACGGAAAGCCGGAATACCGCAACTACTTCTTTCAGACAGATGCCCACAATGTGGTGAAATTCAACGGCAAGGGTCAACCGAAATATCAGCAATACCATGGTACTATGTTGCCCGGAAGCATGAGCACGCTGCTCGACGGCGGCAATATCCGCTATGTGCTTGCCGACGGCACCGGACCCATGAGTCAGGTTTTCGACCGCAATCTGCGTCATTTCCTATGGATGGACTCGGTGATCTACGTGGTTGACGACATCCACAGCCACGAGCCGGGGCAATTCGAGTGGCTATGGCATCCCGGAGGAGATGTCAGGAAGAAAGGCGGGGATATCGAGATAACTAATGGCAATTCGGCGGCGGTGATCCGACCGCTATATCCCCAGCCTCTCGCCCCGAGCAATTATGTGCACGACTATCCTGAGATGATGTATTGGGAAGTCAGGGAAGGGCCTAAAGAAGACCTGAGCGGCATGGAGGAATACTGGTCGCTGATCCTGCCGGGGGAGACCGACAGGGTTAAGGGACTGACGGCCATCATCCTCAAAGACTCTCCCGACCAGAAGAGTATGCCGAATATGGAGCGCCGAGAGGGGAAGGACTGGATTGGATTGCGAATCACCAACAACGGCAAGGTGACCGACCTCTATATCAACCAACTTGCCGACGGGCGGCTGATGCACCAGAATTCATGGATTGATGCCGACGGATGGACAACGGATGCCTATATGTTTGCCGTGTCATATCCAGAGGGTGGAAGCCCCGCCAATCCCGATGACCTGTTTGTTTGCCATGGAAGTTCGCTGAAGCGCGGCAATGACCTTTATCTATCATCCCTCTCAAAACTGAGTCTGGCAGCACATCCAAACGATAAGAACCTTGACTTGCAGGTTAGCGGCCAGCCAAAGATGAAATTCAAGCTGAAAGCCAACCCCTCAGCACTCACCGTCAATGGGAAGAAACAGCAAATCTCCAAAGAAGGGAGTCTTATTAAATTGAGAATTGAGAATTGAGTCAGGAGTCAAGAGAATTGAGAATGAGAGCAAAACTTATATTATTTTCGCTTCTTTTGTCGGCGGGTATGCAAGCACAGTCGCTATATCCGGGACAGCACAAAGGTAAAGTGAAAGTGGAGTCGGAAGTGCCGATGAAGGCACAATGCTTCGACCTTAAAGACGTTCGTCTGCTTCCAGGACGTGTGCACGACAACCTCAGCCGCGATTCCGCATGGATGGCCAGCATATCAGTAGGGTGTCTGCTGCATAGTTTCCGCAACAATTCCGGAGTCTTCGCCGGAGTGGAGGGAGGATATGCGAGTGTCAGAAAACTGGGCGGGTGGGAGTCGCTTGACTGCGACCTGCGCGGCCACACCACAGGGCATCTGCTATCGGCCTACGCACTGATGACGGCTGCCACCGGCGACGACCTCTTCAAGCTGAAGGGGGACAGCCTTGTGGCGGGACTTGCCGAAGTTCAGGAAGCGCTTGGGGCGGACGGATACCTCAGTGCATATCCCGAGGAACTCATCAACCGCAATCTTCGCGGCAAAAGCGTTTGGGCGCCATGGTACACACTCCACAAGATAATGTCCGGACTCATTGACCAGTATCTCTACAACGACAACAGCCAGGCACTTGAGGTAGCGACGAAGATGGGCAACTGGGCCTATAAAAAACTCATCAACCAGCCGGAGGAAACCAGACGACTGATGCTGCGCAATGAATTTGGAGGCATGAACGAGGCTTTCTATAATCTCTACAGCGTGACCGGCGACCTACGCTTCAAGGAATTGGCGGAATATTTCTACCACAACGACGTGATCGATCCTCTGAAGGCCGGGGATACCGATTTCGGCACAAAACATACCAACACCTTCATCCCAAAGGTGATAGCAGAGGCCAGAAATTATGAACTGACGGGAAATGCAGAGAGTAAGGCAGTGGCGGATCTCTTTTGGGACCAGATGACAGGACGGCATTCATTTGTGACCGGTTCGAGCAGCCAGAAAGAGCATTTCTTCGACCCCGACAAGATGTCGGAGTTTATCAACGGCTACACCGGCGAAACCTGCTGCGCCTACAATATGCTTAAACTCACCCGACATCTTTTCTGCTGGGATGCCTCTCCGGCAGCGGCGGAATATTATGAGCGGGCATTATACAACCATATCCTTGCGCAACAGGATCCGGAGTCGGGGATGGTGTGTTACTTTCTGCCGTTGCTTTCTGGAGCCTACAAGGTATATAGCACCCCGGAGCAGTCGTTCTGGTGTTGTGTGGGAAGCGGATTTGAGAGCCATGCCAAATATGCAGAGTCAATTTATTTTCATAATGAAGATGAAGTTCTTGTGAATCTTTTCATCCCCTCGCAGTTGAACTGGGAGGAGAAGGAATTTGCCCTGCACCAGCTGACGGAATTTCCATCCTCAGAGGAGGTGGAGTTTGTCATCGATGATGCTCCGAAAGATGTGTTGAAGCTATCGCTGCGATATCCCTCGTGGAGCGGACGGCCTGTGGTGAAGGTCAATGGCAAGGCCATGGCATATAAGGCATCCCCGGCATCTTACATCACTCTCAGCCGCAAATGGAAGAAGGGCGACAAGGTGACTGTGACCTATCCGATGTCGCTGAGGGTAGAGAAAGTCCGCGACAAAGACAAACGTGGAGCGTTGATGTATGGACCGGTGGTGCTTGCGGGGAATTTGGGTACTGAGGGAATGAAGGCACCGGCGCCATTCTCTGACCCGACAGTAAGGAACGACTATTATACCTACGACTATAACATCCCGGCCAATCTTCCGACTCATCTGAGTCTTGACCCTTCAAATCCGGCCAAGTCAATAAAGAAAGCCGGAGATGGACTCAATTTCGTCACTCCCTCAGGAGTCGCCATCGCCCCCCTCTACGACACCCACCGCACCCGCTACGTAGTGTATTGGGACCTTGATTGAAAATATCAGAGAAATAAAACCTTGGTGCTTGAATCATGAAATATACTTTCCGTCTGGATCCAGACTATTTCGGGAGTGACCCAAAGAGGTTATGGAGCGGGATAACACTCTGCCTTGAAGCTGATGGCGACGACATCTACAAGCCCGCTGTCCAGGAACTCGTCATTCACTGAAAGGCATCACGGTTTTGAGTGAATTAGACCACTCATTCGTATTTAGGGTAAAAGAAAGACTAAACATATATGGCAAAATTCGACCCTATATTGATAGCGAGCGCGTTGTGCTTATCTGCAGGAGTTGCCTATGCAGCAGACACCCTCACGCTGACAACCCCCGATGGCAAAAAAGAGGTCTCTTTCTCCAAGGAGGGGAAAGAGTTGACATATTCCATTCGAAACGATGGCAAAGATGTGATACTCCCGTCAAGGGCTGGTCTCCAAGTCGATAACCGCACGTGGGAGATGGCCCTCGGCAAGCGCGACCTTGCTCAGCCCGACTGCTGGATGGATCTCCTGACAGTGGATAGCGTCAGCTACAATCAACCGGTGGATAGCGTATGGCATCCTCTTTATGGCGAGAGATCCACGGTGAAAGACCGCTACAACAGCGGCACAATACATCTATCGCGCAAAGACAAGAGCGACTATCACCTTGACGTGCAGGTACGCGCTTACGACGAGGGAATAGCTTTCCGCTATTTCTTTCCGGAACATCCAGCCGCAATTTTCCATAAAGTGGTGGATGACATGACAGACTATACATTCCCAGAGGGGACAATGGCCTGGAGTGAGGAATGGGCACAGGCTCCTTTCCACAAGACACCAATCGACAGCATCTCAATTCCCTCAGAAAGAGCCATGACATTCGAACTCCCAACCGGACAATGGGCTGCCATTCTGGATGCAGATGTCGATGATTGGTGTCTCACGAAACTGAAAAGACGAGATGACAAGAAAAATACTCTTGAGTCTGTGATGTATTCCCCGGTGGATATCGTCACCTACTATGCCACTCCGTGGAAAATAGTGATGACTGCCGACACTCCCGGACAATTGCTTGAGAACAACGACATAGTATTGAATCTCAATCCCCCGTGCACGATTGCCGACACCGATTGGATAAAACCGGGCAAGATCATGCGAGAGACCACCATCTCGACCGAGGGCGCGATTGCGACAATAGACTTCTGCGCAGAACACAACATACCCTATATGCTCTTCGACTGGCTTTGGTATCTCCCCTGCACTTCGCATGATGGGGATGCAACGAAGGTGGTTGATAAACTTGATATGCCATACGTGGTGGACTATGCCGACAAGAAAGGTGTTGGGATATGGTTATACGTCAACCAACACGCACTGATGAAACAACAAAAGGAACTGTTTCCTTTGCTTAAGGAATGGGGCATAAAGGGTGTGAAATCCGGTTTTGTGCAGTATGCTTCCCACCGCTGGGCCACTTGGCTTCACGACATGGTGCGCTATGCCGCCGAGAACAATCTCCTGATGAATATTCACGATGAGTTCCGTCCCTCTGGTTTTTCACGCACATATCCAAATCTGCTGACTCAGGAAGGAATATTGGGCAATGAGGAATTTCCGGATGCCACCCATAATGTGACACTTCCCTTCACGCGGATGCTCAATGGTGCTGCCGATTACACCATCTGCTATTTCGACAAGAGGATAAAAAACACCCATGCGCATCAGTTGGCCGCCTCGCTGGTTTTTTTCAGTCCGCTCCAGACCATCTTCTGGTATGACACTCCCTCGCGCTACCACGGCGAGCCGGAAGTGGAGTGGTTTGAGAATCTTGAGACAGTATTCGACGACAGCAAAGTGCTCGACGGCTATCCGGGCGAGAATATAGTCATGGCACGCAGGAAAGGGGATGTATGGTTTGTCGGTGCAATGACCAACAATGATGCGCGGCATCAGGAAATATCCCTCGATTTCCTTCCTGAGGGAGAGGTGTGGCTTGCGCAGACATATACCGATGACCCCACAGAAGAGACGGCAACCAAAGTGCGATGTGGGAAATATGCGGTTAGCAGCGACACCAACCTGAAGTTTGACCTCCAGCCAAGAGGTGGAGCGGCTGTCAGACTTACCCGTATCGACAAAAAAGAAGCAAAAAAATACAAGAAATACAAATGAAAACGTTCAACCTTTCATCTTGCCTAATAGCAGCAGTTGCCCTTTGGGGTTCCTGTGCGACGCCAGCCAGCACAGCTACCGTGGATGCGGAAAAAGAACTTGGCTACTGCCACGACAAGGTGCTCTCAACTCTTGCAGAATTGCGTTGCGGCACTGATTCGATAGACTACACCATGATGCCACGCAATGTGGCTCCGGGAGCCCATGAGTGGGAATGTCGCCCCACGTGCGCCGAAGAGTGGTGTAGCGGATTCTGGCCAGGGGTGCTATGGTATGATTATGAGGCTTCAAAAGATTCCATGGTGCTTGCAGAAGCCGACCGCTTTACCCGGTCGGTGAAAAAAGTTGTCGATGACCCTGTCTTCGACCATGACCTTGGTTTCCTTGTATATTGCAGCTACGGCAATGGATACCGGATTACTCATAATGAGGATTACAAGCAGGTGATACTAAATGCCGCAGATTCACTGGCAACTCTATTTAACCCAAATGTAGGCACAATTTTGTCCTGGCCAAGGGAGGTCTCACGTTTCGGAGGACACAACACTATCATGGACAACATGATAAACCTTGAGATGCTCTTCTGGGCTGCAAAGAATGGGGGGAATCCCTATCTTCACGACATAGCGGTGAAACATGCTGAGACCACGATGAAAAATCATTTCCGTGATGATTTCACCTCCTATCATGTGGCTGTATATGACAGTATTACTGGTGAGTTTATCCGTGGTTGCACTCATCAGGGATATTCGGATGACTCAATGTGGGCGAGAGGACAGGCCTGGGCAATATATGGTTACACGATGGTATATAGAGAAACCAATGACCCAAAATTTCTTAACTTTGCACAAAAGGTCACTGATGTGTATCTCGAACGTCTTCCCGAAGACCGAATTCCTTACTGGGATTTCGACGACCCTGCCATCCCTAACGCTCCCAAGGATGCGTCGGCTGCATGTGTGGTGGCTTCCGCACTCCTCGAACTGAGTGATTATGTGGGAGGCGTGAAGGGAAATCACTATAAAGATGAGGCTCTCCGGATGCTGGCGAGCGCAAGTAGCGATGCCTACAAATCGGGCAATCGCAACAATTCTTTTCTCCTCCACTCTACCGGTCATCATCCGGCTGGAAGCGAAATAGACTACTCAATCATTTACGCAGACTATTACTATATTGAGGCTCTCAATAGGCTTGTGCATATGAATGATAGTGGAAACATTATTCCTAAAGAGGGCATTGCACAGAGCACGTCTTACTGATTTTAATACTTTTGTGAAAGCAAGGATGCAATTTTTGTCCTTGCTTTTACGTTTACAAACCACAAGAATTAGCCCCATGAATCGGACTTTAATTGCACTGATGGCTTTTGCCTCAAGCGTTTACGCATATTCAGAAATAAAAGTATATCCTGCTCCCGAGGAGGCAAAGATGAACTCGTCATTCAGTGTCGAAGTCAGCCAACCGGATACCGACTGGCTCAGCGTGCCGGTCTATAATGTCATGGTGGATAGAGTTGATGAAAAACATAATGTCGAGAACTCTTCTATGGCATACTTTGATTTCTCAGGCAATGTGAACGTGCGTGTCATATCAAATGGCCAAAGGGTAGAGTCTGCGCGTGTGCGTCCGCTAAGCTATGAGATATCACCCTCAATCAAGGGTGATACTCTTGAGTTTTCCATCGACCGGCCGTGGCTGCTTTCTGTGGAGGTGAACGGCAATATTTTCGACAATCTCCAACTCTTTGCGAACCCCATTGAGACAGATGTACCGGCAAATGTCAGCAAATTCAAGAAGAATAAAAACAACATCTATTTCGGCCCCGGCTATCACAAACTGGACTCTACACTCGTATTGGGCAGCAATCAGGAAGTGTATGTGGCCGGAGGTGCATACATCGACGGTGACATTGAAATCAGGGATGCCCAGAATGTCAAACTCCATGGTCGCGGAATGATTTATCCAAGCCGTAAAATCGGCATCTATGTGAAAAACAGCAGAAATGTTGAAATTAGCGGAGTTTTCACAACCCAATGTGCAGTTGGCGGTAGCAACTCTGTGGAAATCTCTAATGTAAAAGTGATGAGCTATTACGGATGGGGCGACGGTTTCAACGTATTTGCAAGCAATGATGTGCATTACGATGGGGTCTTTGCCAGAACCAGCGACGACTGCACCACCATATACGCCACCCGCAAGGGTTTCGTCGGTGGTTGTAAGAACATAGTTACGGAAAACTCTGTGTTATGGGCAGATGTGGCCCATCCGTTCATGATTGGATTGCACGGGAGCGCTAAGGAAATCGGCCCCGACGCCCCGTCGGACGTAATAGAAGACGTGCTTTACCGCAACATTGACGTTCTCGACATGAAGGAGAAACAAATTGACTACCAGGGTGTATTCGCTATAGTGGCTGGCGACAACAACATAGTACGCGACGTGACATTCGAGAATATAAGGGTTGAGGATTTCCGCCAGGGAAAGTTGTTTGACATCCGCATGGCGTGGAATCAAAAATATTGTGCTGCTCCGGGAAAAGCAATTGAAAACATCACTTTCAAGGATATCTATTACAATGGCGACAAGTCTGAGCTATCGCTCATCATAGGATATGACGAGAGCAGAAAAATCAAGGGGATTCATTTCGACAATCTTGTAATCAACGGAGTAAAGATTTCCGACAGCATGCCGGGGAAACCGTCCTGGTACAAAACCGGAGACATGGCCCGTATCTTCATTGGCGAACATGTGGAAGACATCACTTTCAAATAAAATAGCCGCACTTGCGGCATTGATATGTATTTTGGTCTGTGGATTCACTACAGCCAACGCGGAGGGGCGTCTGTTTCGACAGGTCCCTCCCGGCGAGTTTTCATACTTGCCGCAATCAACAGTTTATGACATTGCGCGTTCGGATGATGGATTCGTCTGGTTTGCCACCGACAATGGACTCTTGCGTTTCGATGGTTCTCATATCATAAGAGTAGCGATGCCAGGCGACAATGTAAAGATTAAGCCAGTCAAGACTCTGGCAGCTATCAGGGGTGGAGAACTATTGATAGGCACAGAGTCGCATCTCTACAGACTTTCCGCAGGCAAAAACAGTTATGATGTAATCCCTATGTTGGAAGGGAAGGCATTCTCCGCCACTTCCGGCCTTTCACTCGACAATGGAGGCGCTGTGGTGGGAGGCGATGACGGATTGATTGTCTACAATCATGGCTCAGGCATCACTACGCAAAAAAGGCTCGGAAGCAATGTGCTGGATATGTCGAACAATGTGATAGACATATCCCGAATGCCAAATGCAATTTATGTGCTTACAAAAGGTGGAATATACCGCCTTGACAAGAGTCTTGCGAATGTGGCGGCAGTAGAGGGGAGTTCAGATGTGGCTAAATATTCCCCCACGTCGATAGCCTGCGGTGAGAACAGTATCTTTGTGGGCACTTCCGGAAACGGGGTTTTGGCGATAGATCCTTCGGATGGCAAATTAACCAAAACCGGGTATGTAGATTCCGGGAGTGTCGTGACCTCGCTCGACATAAGCCGTGATGGGAAAACGCTATGGATAGGAACGGATGGAGCCGGAGTGACCAATGTGGAATTGGCAAGCGGGAAGATTAACACACTAAGGCATCAGATGTCGAACCCGACAAGTCTTGCAAGCAACCAGGTCTATACATTGCTTTCGGATGAGCAGGGTCTTTTGTGGATTGGATATTACCAGCATGGAGTCGACTATACACCTGAGGCCTATGGACTCTTTGAAGTGTATGAGAATCCGGCGGTATTCAATTCTCGGGGTGTTCCAATAAGGGCACTCTCATTCGGAAAGGAATATAATGCTGTCGGGACTCGCGAGGGGGTTGTGGTCCATAATCCTAAGACCGACGAGTCGTGGGATGTGGGCAGTCTGTCGTTACGCTCCGAGATGGTGATTTCGCTTTTAGGTGTCGGCGACAAGATTTTCGTGGGCACATACGGTGGAGGCATGCAGGTGCTGGATCCTCGCAACAAGCGGGTTTCAGACTTTGCTCCGGCCAAAGATGAACCTGTATTCCACAATGGGCATGTCTTTGCAATTGCCGCTGATGGACGCGGTGGGCTCTGGGCGGGTACCAACGAAGGTCTCTACGAGTTTGATACAGGAGGTGCGGTGAGGCATTTCACTTCTTATATGTCCGCGCTTCCTGAGGGAAACGTGTATGGAGTATTTTTCGATTCGGAGGACAAAGGATGGATTTGCACCGAAAGTGGGGTCTGCATATACGATCCTGAGCGAAAAACTCTTCGCAGCGACCTCTTTCCGGTATCCTTTCCCAGGGCGACAAGATTCCGCTCCGTATATGAAGACAGCCGAAAGAGGCTATATTTCGTTCCGGAGAAAGGCTATATATATTCCTGCGGCCTTGATTTCTCAGATCCAAAAATCCTTGACTTGCCAATGATACAGGGCACAGATGCAAAGGGTGTGGTGGAAGACCATCTTGGAAATCTGTGGATAGCAACAAACCGCGGAATATTTCTTGTGGATTCTTCCGAGAATGTTGTACGGTTCGGTCTGGCAGCCGGACTTCCGTCGGTGTCTTTCCTGCAGGCACAACCTTCTGCCGACTCAAAAGGCGTCATTTGGTTTGGCAATGCAGAGGGCCTTCTGAAACTTAATGAAAATCTTATAGAAACGGCTTTTGACAAAGAAATAATTCCGGTTCCAACCAAGGTGGAGGTCAATGGAAAAGTCACAGACATAGTGCCACGACGAGGCTCCGATGGATCGTTCGAGCTTAATTTTGACTCTTCTGTGAATAATATAAAATTGGGATTCTCCACTCTCACCTATTTCATAGAGGAGCCTGACGAGTTTGAGTGTAAGCTTGACGATGGCGACTGGCAGAAATTCAAGGGAGGAATGGACGTGAATCTCTACGATTTAAAGCCTGGGAAACGCAGACTCTTGGTAAGATTCGGAAGCGATCCGCAGCACACGCAGGGAAAGGAGACGCAGATTACTCTTAACATCCCTTATCCCATGGCATGGAAGATTGGCCTCGGCGTGATTGCGGCGATGGTGGCAATTTCCATATACCTTGCCTGCCGAGTGTTTATAGTCAGCAGCAGAAAGAATGCGGATGCCCCGGCAAATTTGGAAAATGAAGGAAAATCGCATGGAGAGCCGTCGGATATTCCGGTTCAAAAGAAATACGTATCCAATAATATGTCGAGGGCAGAGGCACGCAATATCGCCGCGCGCATAGAGGAAGTGATGAAGAAGGAAAAGCCTTATCTCGATGCAGAGCTGAAAGTGGGGAAACTTGCCGAGATGGTAGGAATCTCAAGCCACAAACTAAGCCAATTTTTCAGCCAGCACAAAAACATTTCTTTCTATGATTATGTCAATGGCTATCGTGTGGATGAATTCAAGCGTATGCTGAAGGAGGAAGATGTGCGCAATCTCACATTGTCGGCCGTGGCCGAGCAGGCCGGATTTTCATCCCGTGCATCTTTCTTCCGCTACTTCAAGAACATAGAGGGAATCTCCCCGGGGGAGTATATGAAGAGCCATCAGAAGCCGGAAAAATAGCTATTATGGGTCTCAAATAATTATGAGATACGCAAGTCTCAAAAAATTATATTGCTGATATACGTAATGTTGACTCTGAGATGTATCGTTCAATTATCTGACATATATCTCAGGGGAAAAAAGATTGACAGCCGGATTCTTTTTCATAATTTTGCAGTCGTTAACCTCGCTGATGCGAACAATGACCACTTAAAAATTATGGAAACGACCGACATGAAACAACTCATTTCAGAGACTTATCTGACCCAGTATGACAAGCTGGTGGGCTTCATCTGCAAGAAGGTAAGCAACCGCGATGATGCCGAAGATATCGCACAAGATGCCTTTTTGCGCCTTCTCAACTACCCCACAGAAATAATAGCGGAAAGCATCCGCACGTTGCTTTACACCGTAGCCAACAATCTGGTCAACGATTATCTCCGACACCTATATATAAAGGATGATGTCCATTCGAGCATCGCGAGCACAGCCGACTGGTGGAGCGATGAGACGGAGAATACCGTAGTGGCAAGTGATTTGCGTATGATCGAAAGGAGAAAGTTGGAATCGATGCCCGGACAGCGTCGTATCATCTATATAATGCGCATGCACGAGGGAAAGACCTCTCAGGAGGTGGCCGACCGCCTTGGAATCTCGAAGCGAACTGCAGAAAACCACTTCCATCTCGGAATCACCCAAATGCGGGAGTATTTGCGAGCATGTGTCTGAGTCATTGAGTAACATTGGCGAGTAGTTCGTATTTGAGAATAAGTAACGGATATTTTCCGACAAAAAAAGATAAAACTATAACAATAAATAAAAATCAATCATGAAACTAACATCAAAGCGGAGTTCAAAGGCCGTCCTGGTGGCTCTTACTATACTTGGAGCATCGGGGTCGTGTCTGACTGCAATTCCCGCACAGGCGGCTCCGGCTGCCGCTGTCGCCCCAGAGATTAACGTCTCCGGCGTCGTGACTGACGTTGATGGCGAACCTCTGATTGGCGCCACCGTATTGGTGAAGGGCACCACACAGGGTACAGCCACCGACCTTGACGGTCAGTTTTCTATCAAAAATGTCACCGGGAAGACCCTTGTGGTCTCTTACGTAGGTTATCAGACCAAGGAGGTGGCCGCCGGTGAAAATCTTAAAATTGTACTCTCCGACGAAACCTCACTGCTCGATGAACTCGTTGTGGTGGGTTATGGTGTGCAGAAAAAGGGATCCTTGACCGGTGCTGTCTCTTCGGTGGGCGAAAGTACTTTTGCCGACAAGGGAGCAGTGACCGACCCTCTCGCAAGTTTGCAGGGTCAGGTGCCTGGTATGCTTGTGACCCGTGGATCTTCAGCTCCCGGTCGTGAAGGATGGTCGATGAAGATTCGTGGCGAAGCCTCTGTCAACAGCACAAGCGCACTTGTCATAGTAGACGGAGTCCCCGGAAATATCGACGACCTCAATCCTGACGATATCGAGAATGTGTCGGTGTTGAAGGATGCGTCTGCCGCAATCTACGGAGCGCGGGCCGCAGGCGGTGTGGTACTTGTCACCACCAAGCGCGGCAGCAAATCAAGCAAGCGTCCATCCGTATCTTACACTGGCAATGTAACTTGGAAGGTGTCTGACCCACAATTGGAATGGATGAATCTTTCGCAGTGGGCCACCTGCATCGAGGAGACAATGTATAACGAAGGTATTTCAAGCGGCACATTGTCTACATTCCAGTCGGTTGGAGCTTTCCCCTACGCTGCTATTTATGCAATGAAGACCCGCGACCCACAGTTTATGGGCACCGTGCAGAGTTATTCAGCATTGGGCGGAAATGCCGACGCCATATCAGATATCGGTTTCCTTGACATTGACCAGTATGGCGACACTTTCGGCAACGCCTTCTCGCAGTCTCACACTGTGTCGGTAAGCGGCGGTTCGGACGTGACCCGCTACAATGTCAGCATGGGCTATATGTATGATGGCTCGCCTCTTAATTATGGCATCGATGAAAAGTCGCAGCGTTTCAATGTCCGCGCCAACAACGACTTCTTCATCACTAAATGGTTTGACCTCTCCACCACAATTTCATTTGCCCGCCGAGACAACACATACCCGCTCAACAATCCCTCAGGTATCAACGGCAACCCACCGGGATCCCCAATTTTCTCATCTGACGGCGAACATGCATTCGGCTGGCTCAACAACTATTCCGACATCGGAGTGGCCAAGTTTGGCAGTGGAAAGCGCAACATATACAATGAGACAGTGGTCAACATCCGTCCGACCTTCCATCTTCTAAAGGGCCTTGATCTTATCGGCACAGCCGGCTACACCATCAAGGACTGGACCAACAAGGAGACCCAGCGCAAGAACTATATGTACACATGGGACAACGAGATTATCGAGACCATGATCCGTCCGACCGACAACCGTTTCACCCGCTACAACCGTGCAGCTCTTTATCAGATTTATCAAGGATATCTGAATTATCTGACAGACTTCAATACCAGCGGCACCCACAATTTCACAGCAATGCTGGGTATGAGCTACGAGCGCGAGACAAGCGAATCAACTCAAACAAAGATTTTGCACCTTGCAGATGGCTTTCTCGAAAGCCTTGCCTCCTATGCCAACTCTGACGATGCCACTGTGGAATTCACCGACGACAAATATACATGGGCACTCGCATCATATTTCGGGCGTATCAACTACGATTATGAAGGCAAATATCTCGTTGAGCTCCTCGGACGATACGATGGATCCTCTAAGTTCACACGTGGCAAAAAGTGGAAAGGATTCTACGGTGCATCTGCCGGATGGAGAATAAGCCAGGAGATATTCATGCAGAACATCAGCTGGCTCACCGACCTCAAGATCCGTGCATCCTACGGCGAGACCGGTAACCAGTCGGGCATCGGCAACTATGACTTCATCGGCAATATCAGCACAAGCGCAAATGCCGGGAACGGCACAAACGCCCAGCTTTTCGGCCCGACGGGTTCTGCCACTGCCCAGACAACGCTGTCGCAGTCGAACGTGATCAGCCTCGACCGCACATGGGAGGTGGTGAAGAACACCAACATCGGTCTTGACTTCGCATTCCTAAGTGGTCGCCTTAGCGGTTCTTTCGAATATTTCTGGAAGAAAAACGACAATATGCTCGTGGCAGTTACATATCCCGCTGTCTTTGGAGCTACGGCTCCGAGCACCAACAGCGGAACTCTTGCAGTAAAGGGTTGGGAATTGCAACTAAATTGGCGCGACCGCATTGGCGAGGTTTCCTACAATGTTGGTCTCAATCTATCTGACGCGAAAAATAAACTCGTCTCGATGCCTAACACAGACTCCTACAGCCAGTCGGGTATCACGACATATCGCCAAGGATATGAACTTAATACCATGTGGGGCTTCGAATTCGTGAAACTTATCGAAAACGAAACGGAACTCGCTTCCTACAGGAGCATGCTTGAGGCAGCCGACGGCCAGAGCCTCAGCGTTGATACCTCAATCCTTGGTGTAGGCGATGCAATGTATGCCGACCTCGATGGCGACGGCAACATAGACTGGGACGACATCAAGCTTCTCGGTTCATGCAATCCCCGCTATTCTTACTCAATCAATGCAGGTGCACAGTGGAAAGGCTTTGACCTTAATATCATCTTCCAAGGTGTGGGACAGAACAAACTGATCCGCGATGTTACAGCTCTGACAGCACCGGGTCGCAACATCTACCAGATCCAGGGCGGACAGTGGTATGATAAGACATGGGGTTACAACATGGGCGAGGACTCACGGCTCGTGGGCCAGGTCATCGACTACTACAATGTAGCAGAAGATGGATCCCTCGTGGCGACTACCGTCACAACGCAGGCAAGCGACTACCGCACAGGATACAACGATCCATATAATGCGGCTCCACGCTGGCACCGAAGCATGACTTCATACAACTACCTAAACAGCGATGCATGGTATCGCCTGCAGAATATGGCATACTGCCGTCTGAAAAACCTTACCATAGGCTATACTCTTCCCAGCAACTGGATAAACAAAATTGGTCTTGAAAAAGTGCGTTTGTACTTCACTGGCACCGACCTCTTTACAATCAAGTTTACCAAAGATAAGACTGACCCGGAAAATACCGCGACAAATCCCCTTGGCGGAACATCTGGAGCAAATGCATATCCTTTCTATCGCTCCTATACAGTGGGTCTGAACGTTACATTCTAATTCTCTCCTGAATATTATGAAGACTATAAAACTAATGGGTATGTCGCTGCTGGCAACCCTCGCATTCACAGCCTGCGATGATGTGCTTGATTTCTATCCGGAAATCACCACCAATGAGGCTAATACTATGGACCAGATTGAGTTTTACGCTCTTGAAGTCAACAACTGGTACAGCTGGTTTCCGAAACTAATGGACAACGGCAACATCCAGGGTCTCGCCGCCCGCGACGGCGACTCTGATTTCGGCACCGGAATGTCGGGCGACATCTCCGCTTCCAAAATGACACAGCCGGAAAGCAATGGGCGCTACAACCAATACTACAGCCACCTCAGATCCATCAACTATCTGGAATATTACGCCAACAAATATTATGAAGGCGACCAGTCGGATCTCGATGAATACCGCGCTCAGGCACGTTTCTTCCGCGCCTACGAGAGCTGGCTTTTCTTCCGCGATTTCGGTCCCGGCACAATTGTCAAGGAAGTGCTTGACCCCTCTTCAGATGAAGTCACAGGTTCGCGTGCCACACGCGACGAGTTTGTCGATTTCATGATCGAAGACCTGCAGTGGGCCATCAATTCCGGTTTGCTCCCAGTAGAATCCAAGATCCGAAAATCCGCTGATGAGGGCAGAATCACAATCTCTGCTGCCAACGCCCTGCTCGGCAGAATCTGTCTTTTCGAAGGCACCTGGCAGAAATATCATACGGAAATGGACAGCTATCCGGAAGACAACAACCCGACGACAGCATCTTCCCGCTCGGAAAGGAGCGACTATCTATTGGGGATTGCCAAGACTGCCCTTGCCAATGTGGTGGCCGACAGCAGCTATGAACTCTTCTACAGTGACGCACTTGGCCAGGCTTCCTACAAATATATGTTCACACTCGAAAACAATGAGGCCCGCAACCCCGCCGGAATCAAGAAAAGCGCCAACAAGGAGTATATCCTCGCCAACCGTTTCGATGAGACGGCAAAGATTGCAAGCCAGAACTGGGTGCACACCTACAAGGGTTATGGAGTAAGCCGCCATTTCGTAGACTGCTTCTCGACAAAAGATGGCTCTGCCCCTTCCACCGATTATGCCGACCCGCACTATTGGTGTGCCGACAACATGGACCCCCGCCTCTCGGAACTCGGGGTAGCCTTCATGGACTATCAGTGGGCATACAGCTGCAAGCGTACAAGCTACGACGAAGTGGGCACACCCACTGTCAACTCCACAATTTCTTTCCTCCCGGCTGTCAGCAAATGGAGTGTGGAGACAACCTGTGGCGCCAACGATGCTTCCTACGACATTCCCATCATACGACTTGGAGGTGTCTATCTCGACTATGCCGAGACACTTTGCGAACTCAACGGAGGCACACTGGCAGTGGCAGAAGGCGAGCACATCAATCTTCTGCGCAAGCGTGCCCACATGCCGACAAAGAGCCAGTGGACTCTCGACGAAATCCGCAAGGAACGCGGCTGCGAGCTCTATCTTGAGGGGTATCGTGTGGACGACGTGCGCCGCTGGGCAAAGGGCGACGAATTGTTTGGTGATGATCTCGAAGGCCTCTACATAGGCAAGTCGGATTCAGAGCGCAAGGACATCTTCGTGGCTTCCCCATGCTACACGGTCCAGGTAAAGAGCCTCACCTGGGACATCCTCAACACATACGAGTGGACAAGACTCGAGGATGGCGACAACTGGCTCTACGTATTCTGCGACCCGAACAACAAGCCTACCTATGCTCAGGCAGCAGCCAAGAAGGGACCCAACGGAAGCACTCTCTTTGTGGGCGCAGACCCGACGAAGACCATCAGCAATGGAGTCTCGGTCAGCAGCGACGGCTACTATATCGTGGAGCCTAAGGAAAGCCGCACATTCGAGAAGCGCACATACATGCTGCCGATTCCTCTCGACCAGATGGTGCTAAATCCCAACCTTGTGCAGAATCCCTTCTGGAACTGATCAAATAAAAATAACGATTTCGGTTAAGTAAATATAATCATAGGTTCGTATTAGAGTAGTGAGAGGGCTGACAGGAAGTGCCTTTCTTGTCAGCCCCTCCTTTTAAATAAACACTAACAAATAAAACATACACTCATGAAAAAATCTACTATTCTGCTTCTTGCTGCCGTGGCAATGGCCGGTGCAGCCAACGCTCAACTCCGCTGGAATCCCGAAGGAGCATGGGCCACAGACAACGGCGCCACAATTCTTCCTGTAGGAGATGACAACAAGACCGCAATCAACAATCTCGTGAAAGGCGATGGCCAATGGCGTGCCGATATCCGCCTTGCCACGAC
Source organism: uncultured Sangeribacter sp. (assembly GCA_964388725.1). Classification (GTDB taxonomy): domain Bacteria; phylum Bacteroidota; class Bacteroidia; order Bacteroidales; family Muribaculaceae; genus Lepagella. The sequence continues at coordinate 25,387 of CAYMBR010000025.1, forward strand.
TGCAAACTTCACAGAGGATGAGCCGTACTTCGTAGCGCAGATCACCACTGAAAGTTGCGCATGGAACCTCAACGACTTCAAGTTTGAATTCATGCTCCAGCGCAAATGCTCCACTGGCCTCAACGAGGAGGGAGCTGTGGTTTGGGGCGACAACACCGACTCTTATGATGAAAATTATCCCTCGTTCCGTGGCGACAAATATAAGGTTATCGACCAGTATGATGCAGAGTTGTTCCAACTGCTCGGCTCAAAAATAGCCAATACTGATGGTGAAGTTGTCAATACTGAGGATATCTACGTGATTGACCTCAACAATGTCCGCGCCACTGACGACGACCAGACACGTGGACTTCTCTTCAGTGCCGGCGACGTATATTTTCCCAACCTCAACTCATGGGAAGTTATCGTGGAGCCTGATGCCGACGGCCTGGGCGGAGTGCAACAGCGTTCATGGCTTGGCTTTGTCTGCATCGCCAAGGATGTGACAGTGACCAGCGACCAGCCTTCATTCGTGATCCACTACACCGGAACTGTTGAAGACTCCAGCGATGCCATTCAGGTTTGCGAGGACTATGCCAACAGCGAAGGTGGTCAGGAAGTGCGCGACGGCGATGAAGGAAATGAACCCGATGCAGTCGGAAGCCTCAAGTCAGACAAGCTCAACGTTTACCTCAAGAATGGCAAGAGCGTGGTTGCAAATGGTGCAAACCTGACAGTTTACACAGTAGATGGCAAACGCGTGATGAGCGGCACAGACAGCATCGATCTCCCCGCCGGCATCTATGTGGTGAAAGCTGAAAAGGACGGCGTAAGCAAGACCGTGAAGGCTATCGCCCGCTAATTCCGAATTTTAAATTAGGTTAGCATAAATGTTATTGTGGAGGGCGTTGCATTGCCGACGCCCTCTTTTTTTTCAATCTTAGAAAATTTAGCGATGAGACGATTTTTATCTCTTCTGGCAGCCGCTTTCATCCTTTCGCCGACAACTGTCAGTGCCGACCGCACTTTCGTGCATCCCGGATGCTCATATACGCAAGGACAGCTCGACAGAATGAAGGCCATGGTTGAAGCAAAACGGGAACCTTACTACACAACCTACCTCAATCTGGTAAATTCCGAACATGCCGACCTTAACCGGTCGGTAACCGATAGGGGTAACCAGATTAAGGAGGGCTCTTTCAACGGGACTGTCGGTATCGACGGTCGGTGTGCGCATGATCTTGCGCTGCTTTGGAAAATCACCGGCGACGTCAGATATGCCGACAAGGCGGTGGATTACCTAAATGCCAACAGTTATTACACCAACACCTCATCACGCGGCACCGGCCCGCTTGACAATGGAAAGGTGAATCTTCTCATCGAGGCTGCCGAACTGATGCGCGACTATGAGGGATGGAAGGATGAGGATCAGCAGCGCTTCAAGGATATGCTTACATATCCCTATTATTCCACCACAGAAGACCTCTATTCAAAATATGCCAATTCCGACGACAGCAAGAATGGAATCACCTTCTATTGGAACATATATAATGGAGACGCCTCCAGATATGGCAACCAGGGAATGTTTGGCATGCTTGCTATGCTTGCAATGGGCGTATATCTCGACAATGAGGTGATGTATGACCGTGCATTTAGGTATCTTTCAGGTCTTCCGCACCGGGAAGATGACCTGCCGTATGTCTCCGGTCCTCCCATTACCAGTTCTAAGCCTTCGGAAACAACACAATATCAAAAGACTTATTCCCTTGAGGGCCGTAAGTCGGAAGTGGAGGACTATGGCTATGATGAACTGCTGGAGTATTATTTCTATCCCAACGGGCAATGTCAGGAATCATCGCGCGACCAGGGCCATGTGCTCTGTGGTGTGCATAAATTCATTGAGTTTGCAGAGATTGCGTGGAACCAGGGAGACAAGTTCTACTCGCTTCTTGACAATCGTCTGCTGAAGGGTATAGAATTCAACTATCGCTACAATGTGAGCAGTTTTCTTTCCTTCCCCGACCAGTTGGAACCGTGGGAACCGGCCGGATACACCACCGACTGGGAGGAGGTGACGCTCGACAACAATATGTATCTCCAGACTCGCTCCCGCAGCGGACGGTGGGAGTCGGTGACCCCGTCGCCCGACGGACGTGGCGGCATCAGCAATGTCGGTTCGCGGGAGTCTGCATACGCCCATTATGTGGTGCGTGCCGGCGAACCGGACGAAAACACGACTTGGCTGCGCAGGACTCACGACTATACCCTCGAGAAGTATGGCTATGAGACTTCTGGAACAAGCCCGAGCTGGTATTACGAGTGGAACGGATGGGGCACCCTCACCAAGACACTTGGCACATGGATGGCCGGCGACCCCGTCACCTATGCAAATGGAGTGCGCGAATCAGGAATCCACACCCTTCCGGGAGTAATTTCCGCTGCTGACTATGACTATTACAACATCAGCGAGAATGCCGAGGGACATACATATCATAAGGTGTCGGCTGCAGAAGCGTCGGCATATCGTCCCGACGGAGGAGTGTCGCTGCTGCAGTCGGATGGCAGATGGGTAGTGGCTAATGCTCAAAGTGGCGAATGGATCAACTACACTGTAAGTTGTCCGCTCTCAGACTATTTTGATGTGTATGTGACCTACAAGAGCAAATCAGCAGCAAAACTTGGAGTGGCTGTCTCGGGCGACAAAGAGGTGGCTGCATCGGTAGATGCCTCCGATACGTTTGTGGAGAAATGCGTCGGCACGGTTTATATTCCGGCGGGTGCTTCAGTAATCAGACTCTATGTGGACGAGTGCGGCGATGGGCTTGAGATTGCATCATTGCGGGTGGCTTTTGACTCCACAGCCACTCCCACGGTGGATTTCACAGGCTATCTCGATGCGCAAAGCAAGACTTTTGTGGCTGACTGGGAATTTTCAGGGGTATTGGCTCAGGACGTAAACCTTGTGCGAACCGGCAGCAACGGAAAAGAAGTGACGGTATCTTCCGACAATACTTTCGGACATTTTGAAGATTCCTCCATCGATGGGTCTGTGGCTTCCTACTACTATGTCGTAAAATACACTGATGGCTCAAATTTCTATCAGAGCGAGCCCATCGTCATGGAATGGGGCAAACTTGACGACTCTTTTGCAAACGAGGATGTGGCAGAGTGGAAAGTGCTTTCGGGCAATGGCGAGGGAGCATTTGAGGACTCGGCCTATAACGTGACACTCACTTCATCGGGAGCTGCCCGTGTGAGCCGCAGTTGGTCTTTCCCATTCCATGCCGGAAATTATCCGATCCTCGCTTTCCGCATGAATCGGGCCGATGGGGTGACAATGGCTCTCTATTCCGGTTCTAATTCATGGGGCAATGGTTACGACATGTTTGATGGCAAAATCGGCGACGACGTGTATTATTATAATCTGACGTCGGGATCTTTCCAGACTTCGAAGGGTGTGGCAAAAACGGAGTTCGCGACCGACGCCATAACCTCTGTGCCGCTTCAGCTTCGTTTTGCAGGTCCGGCGGATTCATCCGTGGCAATGAAATGGGTGGCTACCTTCAAGGACATTTCCTCCCTTCAGAAATATGTGGAAGAAGAATGGATGGGTGTTGATTCTCTGAAGGAGCAAGCAGCTGCCGCCGGCATCTACAACCTGACGGGTGTCTATTGTGGCGACAATCTCGATGCGCTTCCGGCTGGAATCTACATCGTCGGCGGCAAGAAAATTCTTCGCAGATAATAAGATTACATATTCATAAGGGCAAGGATGCAATTGTATCCTTGCCTTTGCGTTATATTAAAAAATCTGATGTCATGAAAAAAATTATTGTTTTGGCAGCGGCTGCTATTCTGGCGACCGGATACGCTGAAAATAAAGTGGCAGGCCGCATCTATCCGGAGCGGGCAGACGACGTGGCCTGGGAGAATGAACTGGTTGGTTTCCGGGTCTATGGCCCAGGGACTCAGAAGAAGGGTGAACGCTCTTTCGGCTACGACATCTTCTTTAAATATCCCGACAAGGGGCTCGTGCTTGAAAGACTATACGAGCCGGAGACAAATCCGGCCACTTGGGCCAAATATGATTCGCTCGCGAAAATAGACAAGAAACTTGCGGAGGATTTCGTAAAGACTTTCTCCTATCATCTCGACCATGGGCTTGGAATGGACTGCTATGCCGTGGGCGCGACCCTTGGCGACGGGGTGGCGGCCCTGCTTGAAAACGATTCCATCAGTTTTCCTTGGTGCTATGAGAAGGCAGAGGTGCTCGAAAACGGTCCGCTTCGATTTTCCGTGGCCTTGGACTTCGCTCCGCGGGTTGTGGGTAACGACACCATCACCGAACACCGCATAATATCGCTCGACAGCAATTCTTATCTTAACGAATGCACTGTCTGGTACGACGGACTATCTTCCAAACGAGATATTGTAGTTGGATTCCCTTTGAGGGACAAGTCTCCGGTTTTGACAGATCTGTCGAGAGGCATTCTTGCATACGCTGATCCTACACAGGGACCCGACAATGGCAAAGCTCTTCTCGGCATCATTGTAGATGCCCCTTCAATATTATTGGAGAAGGAAGGACATGCTCTTTTAAGGTTTAATATTTCCCCATCTGAAAAATTTACCTATCGATGGGGTTATGCTTGGGATCGCACTTCATTCCACGACCTCCTGGCTTGGTTTGACCACCTCTCTTCCCTCTCCACCGGTTCATAGCTTTCGCCGCAGCCGTATGCAGCATAAAGCTCGGTTCGAAGGGTCCATTCTCCGGCACGCTTGCCGATATCAACTCCCTACTCCAACCTTCCCGGATTCTTGTTTGAATAATAGACCAATTCCCCATTTCATAAAATGATTGAAAATCTCAGAGAAATAAGACCTTGGTGCCTGGTCATATTTTTAATTTTAAGAAATCACGAAGATTCAGGTGTCGGATACCTGGATATTCCGGAAATTCACCACTGACAGGATCCATCGAGACTACATACTTGGGATAATTATCTTTTATGCCCGACAAATTCCCAAACTCTCTTTTCACGGTTTCTTTTGAAGCCAATATATATGTGGCCTGAATATATATTTTCTCGGAACTTCTTTTTGCCACAAAGTCCACCTCTCCGGCACGAAGGATTCCAACTGTAACATCAAATCCCTGAATACGCAGATAGTTGTAGACTACATTCTCAATTATCTTTTCAACGCTTCCGAGCAAATTGAACCCACACATCAGATTTCTTAAGCCATGGTCTGAATAATAGTATTTGAAATTCTGTTCAAATAATTTTTTCCCATGAATGTCGTAGCGGGTTACCCGATTTATAAGAAGTGCTTTACAAAGATAGTTTAGATAGGTGGATGTGAGGGGTTCTGATATCTGTTCACCCCGGGATTTCATATATTTGGCGATATTGCTGACTGATATAAGTTTGCCAATATTGTCAGCAATAAAAGCAGATAAGTTCTCTATAAATGTTATATTCCTGATTTTTTCTCTCAAGATGATATCCTTCATCATGATTGTGTTATAGACACCTTGCAGATAGTCTCGTACCTGAGCTTCATCATCTATATCGAAGTGACATAGTCCTGGCAAACCTCCTACTCTCAGGAAGGCATTCAGGCTTTGGTCTGAATCTTCAAGATTATGGAATATTAGAAACTCAGAATAACTTAGACTGTAGATGGGTATTTCTATGTACCTGCCTCCAAGTCTTGTGCTAAGTTCAGATGAAAAGACATAGGCGTTGCTTCCTGTGGCAACAATCTGACATCTTCCCTCTGCGTGAAAACTTCTCAAAGCATTCTCATATTGGTCAATATCCTGAACCTCATCAATCAGCAGGTAATTATGGCGTGATTCTGACATAAGTGGCGAAGCATACTGGTAAAGTTCTTCTGCATTCGTGATGTCATTAAATGCTTGAAGTTCTTTATTGATATATACAATGGTGCAATCCGGACGATTTTTCTCAAGCCAGGATTGCAATTGCCTAAGCATACAACTTTTGCCAACTCGGCGCTGTCCTATCAGGAAAATCATCATTCCCCTGTCCATGCGAGACGTGATGTGATCCAGATATGAAGTTCTTTCTATAATATCCATAATGATTATTTTATCTTTGTCTATTTGGTTTGCAAAATTAATAATTTATACTTTATAAAACAAACAAATTTACAAGAAATATAAAATATATCTACACAATTCTGCAAAGTATGCGAAAACATAAAGTATAGGTATATAACTTTGCGAATTATGCTTGAATATAAAGTATTCAACTTTCGGTTTTAGAGTTTTGTCTATAAAATAAAATATAACATTATGGA
>CAYMBR010000026.1:0-29508 GCA_964388725.1 uncultured Sangeribacter sp.
TTTTGAATTTTTTCTGCAAATTATTTGTATATTTCGGGCGGTGTTCGTAATTTTGCACAAAATTAGTGTTCTTGCAGAGTTTTTGACACGCTGCATGAGCCTATTTGGTTATACAAATAATTCAGACAAAATGACAATCTTTAGAATTTATCATAAACTTCCGGCCAAGATTGCCGCACTGCTGTCGGCGGTGCTTCTGCTCGCATTCAATGCAAGGGCTGTCGATATCCCTTCTGTGGATTATGGCGAACTTTTGCCAGATACAACCTACATAATTCCCGGCGTAACCGAATTTTCGGCCTCTTTCACCCCCTCGCAGTCGGGCCCGGTGAGATTCCTCTGGTCAGCCTCCCCTCTGACGCTTTACTCTTCACCCGACCATGAGGAAGACAGCATGGTCGGAGGTTCGCACTCCTACACCCAAAACGGTCAACTCGTCACTTATTCTTATCTTGAAGGAGGCAACACGTATTATATCTACAGCTCCATGACCATGATGGAGACTTCTCTCATAATCAGTGAGGGTGACACTGTGCTCGAACTCGTCGCCATGAATCCTTCCACCAACCCGGAAGACCCGGAATACTATGGTGGTAAATTCTCCGTCAGCTCAAACTACCGAATCACCCTCTTCTTCAATTATCCTGTCTCTGTGGGCAACTGCCTACTGATGGCCGGCGACGAAAGGGTCCGGGTCACTCCCTCTGTTAGCAATGCCACCGTCACTTTTGATGTCTATGAGGCTGTCATGAGCCTCTATAACCAAGGTTTCCTCAGTGAAGGAGACACCATGACGCTTCGCCTCCTCCAGGTCGCTTATGCACTTAACTCCGATGTCAAATACAACGGCAACGGGCGCATCGAACTCGATTTCACAATGGCGGCCAAACCCGCGGAACTCGTAGAAACCATCGGGTTCTCTCAGAAAAACTCCGAAAACCCATTCCTCTCCTATTATCTTCCCGGTGATCCTGCCGGTGTCATGCAGTTGCTTTTCGACTTGCCAATAGGGACAGAGCATCAGCCTTCAGCCCAAATCACCTACGGCAACCCGGAAAACCTTGACCTCGGAGTGTATCAGGAATCCCTGCAGGGAGTTGTGGATGGCAACATCGTCTCGTTTGACTTCACCGACCGCCTGCGCCGGCGTATCGACATGCTCCCCGACGCCGACGCCAGCGACCTCCCCTCCGCCCTATATGTCGCATTCTCGGACATCTACACCGGCGACGGACAACGTGCCTATACCGGTGTCATGTCTAATCCGACCTCTTTCTCCGCTTCTTTCGCAATCACCGAACTTCAACATACAATCGCTGCCGACTTTACCCCGGCTCGCGGAACAGCTCTCACCCCAGGCGCGAATATGGAGATTTGGGTCATGAACGGTTCCAAAATCCAGTTCGACAGCGTCTGCATCGACTATGTCGAGGATGGCGCCCAGAAAACTCTTGTCGTAGGGAAAGACAACATTGATTTCTGCCCTGACCCTGATTCTTATTCCGGCGACGACTGGCTTATCAATTTCACTGTCCCGGATTTCAATGCCGATGCCGGCTCTTCTGTGTATGTATATGTGAGCGGCCTTGTTTGTGCCGATGGCCTCGACCATAGCGGCGACATCCGCGGCAATTTCCTCGCTGGCTCCAGCGGCGTTGATTCTGTTGTGGCCGACGGCCTTAGCGCAGATGTCTTCGATGTAGCCGGAAGGGTAGTGCTCGAAAATGCATCTATCTCCGACATCTCTTCCCTCCAAAAAGGAATCTATATTTTCAAGGGAAAGAAATATGAGTCCACTTTAAAAAGTCGATTTTATCAAAATTGACCAAAAATTGACACTGATATTCAATAGGTTATAAATAACGAAATGTTGATTTTGGACTTTTTAGAGTGGACTCAAATATATTGTCAATTGATTTTTTCATAATTCAAAAATATTTATCATGCTAAAGTCTTTACTGACCTCTTGCGTTGCAATCGCCGCTTCTTTGGCGGCGGTGGCCGCTCCCCAGGTTGCTATCACCCCTACCCCGGGTAAAACTTTCGATAGCAACCAGTATTTCGCAACTTTCAATCTGACCCCCGATGGCTCCTATTCTGTGGCTGCCGACGCGTATGCCACCCTCGAGTGTCTCGACACCGGCGATATATTCTACAGCACAAGTTTCGCCGATTTCAGGGGTGTGGCTATCATCGTGAATTTCGACTGTACAGAAATCACCGAAAATGGCGAGTATGAGTTTGTCGTTCCCGCCGGATCTCTTACAGTAGGCGGTGAGGCCAACGAAAAACTGACAGCGACCTACACCCTCAACGATCCAACCCTCAACATTGGCCAGTACCCCCAGATTTCCTTAGTGTCCTCTACTCCCGCTGACGGCGCGGAAATCGCAGCTATCGGTGCAGAGGCCCTCAACAGGGTTACCTTTGTCACTTCCGACGACAGCGCTGTCAACTATATTGGCTGGAGCCTCTGGGATGTCACCAACCCCGACGACCCATCCTACGTATATTCCGGAAGTGAAAACCGTATCGACTTCAACCGCAACGGCTCGCTCGACGATGTCTGGGCCAACGGCCTTTACATCTCAATAGGCGGCCCCGACCAGTACCTCTACAAAGGACATACCTATAAGTTTAGCGCTACTTTCTGCGGTATCGGCTATGACCCGGAGACTAATCAGTATCCCAACCCCACCCAGATCGCACAGTCAACCGAACTTGAAATAGAAATATTCTTTACCGGTCTGACTAATGTCACTGAATATAGCCCCTACACTTATGAAAGTGTTTCTCCTGATCCCGCTACCTACGAGATTGAATACGCAGAGCAGGCTGTATTCTCCATCACTTACTCCGGGCCGGTCATCCCCGACACCTTTATATATCACCGCGCTATGGGCGATACCCCCGTGGCCGGTACCTTTGCTCCGGTGGGTGACGCCGACATGAACGGTTGCGCCTCTGCATGGGAGTTTACCGTCTTCCCCGAAATAGCTTCTACCCTCGCCGGCATGGCCAATTTCCAAATCACCACAAAGGATGCCGATGGCCTTTACGTCAAGGGCAACAATGGTGAGGAGATGAACAATTATGTATATTCTGTCTCCTATGAGAGCACCGTCGGACTACCCGACCTTATCTCGGTGTCTCCTTCGGTCGACTCTGTGGTGGATTCTCTCTCCGAAATTGTGGTGACAAATTCGGAATCACAGGTGATGGCTTTCAGCTACAATGCTACTCAGCCGGCTCGAATTCTGGACCTCTCCGGAGCTGAAGTCCGCGTCCTCGGCGAACCTACCTGCGCTGATAATGACGAAACAAAGATGGTTTGGCAGTTTGACCCCATCTCGGAAGCCGGCTCCTATATCCTCGTGGTACCCAAGTATTACTTTGCTATCGGCGAACAGTTTGAAGGATCCACTTCAAAACAGACTTTTTTCAGATATTTCGTCGACAATTCCCAGCCATCGACAGGCGCTGTCTACGACCTTGAACCTATAGCGGTGACTCCGGCCGACGGCTCTGTGGTCGTTGAAATCACTTCGGTAGTTCTTACTTTCGCCGATGTTACCTTCTATCCCATGTCGGAAGGCGCTCCTGTGGCTACTCTTGTAAATACTTCAAGCAATCATGAGGTAATCTATACTTCCGAGCCCGCAGTTAAAAACGACTTTTTCAACCCGACCGAATATACATTCACATTCGCAACTCCGATCACTGAAGTGGGTGTCTATAATTTCATCGTGTCGCAAGGTGCTTTCTGCGATGAAACCTATGATATGGAAATGGGCGAAACTGGCCATGCATGCCCCGAACTCGTCTATACCTTCACCATCGACTATATGGGCGTAGGCACTGTTGCGGCAGACTCTGTCGCAGATGTTTATGGCATCGACGGAAAGGTTATCCTTCGCAATGCTTCTGCCGCTGATCTGAAGAAACTTCCAGCAGGCCTCTACATCTTCAACGGCAAAAAGATTATCGTCCGCTAATTATTTGTGCATTGTGCATCCCCTAAAGCCGGAAGACCCTGAACCGTCTTCCGGCTACCAAATAATAACCTTCATAATATTTTCATCATGAATCGGAATGTGTGTCTATTCCTTGCCGCTCTCTGCATCGGTGTCTCAGCTGAGGCTGCAACCTCTTATGCCGCCCCTGACATCATGGCAGTGTCCGACAGCAACTACGGAGGTTCGCTCGAGCACCTCTCCGACAATGGCCTCTGGGCCGTCGGGTATGGCAAGTCCCAAACCTCTGATGTCGATTACTCCTTCCCCCGTCTCCTAAACATCTCCACCGGCGAGATTACTTATCTCTTCTCCCAAAGCGATGCTTCCAACATTGCTTCCATGACCGCCTGCGATGTCACCAACGACGGTTCTGTCGTGGTCGGAAGCTACGACGGGTTGCCCGCCGTCTGGCGTTCTTCGACCGGAACATGGGAGATTGTGGAAAACAACCATGAGTATAAGACCGGTGTAATAGAGAGGGTCACTCCCGATGGAAAACTCGCAATCGGCACCCTCAAATACAACGACGGCATGTTTGCCACTATGCGCGTATGGGATCTCTCTGGTGCTACGGTCAAAGACATCACCCCCGACAACCTCCCCAAACCAATCGGACCGAATCTCTCCTCCGACCGCGGCACCTACGACCCGATGGTGCAGCAGCTTTATGCCGGCGACCTTTCTTTCGACGGCGCTTATTTCACTGGTATGGTCAATTTCTCATACCCCGGCGACTGCTGGACTTTCATCTATGACATGAATGCCAAGTCCTGGAGAGGTATCGCTATGAATGTGGAAGAGGATGGCGATTACTACAATTTCAGCCGCAGCCACGATGGCGTCTTTTATGCCAACCCCGGCAGCTTTGTCGGCAATTCCCACAATATCACCGGCGAACTCTACTCCAACGAGGACGAGGCCGGCATCTTCTTTTATGATGCCGATGCGGATCAGTTTGATGTCGTAGCTGATGCCAACGGTTATCAGTCTGCAATCTCCGACCCCCTCGGCACTATATATGCCTCCAAGTCCTACGAGGGCCCGATGCGTTATTGGTTTTTCAAAACCGGCGATTACTGGTATGATTTCGCTGTGCTCGCCCAGCAACTCTGGGGTATAGACTGGGATGCAAAATACTCCCAGGACGGTCTCGGCCTAACCGGAACTTTCACCGGTGTCTCCGACGATGGCCTCACTCTCATGGCATCCGACTATTCCGCAAGCCCTTACGTGACTTATATCATCAAATTGCCCGCACCCCTCCCCGATATAGTTAAGGATTTCAATATGCTTGGCAACTATTATGCTACTCCGGTCAGCAATTCTTCCTTCGCATATCTGAGAGAGGTAAAGGTCACTTTCGACCGTTATATCGATGTCGTGGGTGAATACAGTGATGTCCGGCTGCTCGACGAAAACGGAGAAATCGTTGCCACATCCGTCGCCCTTACTCGCGATGCAAGCGATTCGCGCTCGATGTCGGCCGTTTTCCGTAATCAACGTCTCGAAGAAGGTAAGTCCTACACAGCAGTGTTCCCAGCAGGGGTTGCTCATGTCAGTGGCGACCCGGCTCTCGTCAATGAGGAAATTAAAATCTCCTACAAGGGCCGTCCCGATGCCCCTGTCTCTCCCATATCCATCTCCCCCGTCTCCGGCTCCGAAGTGTCGCGCATCAACGCCAACTCCAATCCCATCACCATCCGGTTCAATGCTGAACTTACCTCGGCCTTCGCTTGGTCTGATATCGATTTTTATACACCTCCCTATCTTTACCTCGTTAATGAAGATGGTTCGCTGGAGGAAATAATAGATCTCGAATGTTCGATCTCCGGCGACATCTTGAGCCTGTATCCACTCTTGGAGCAAAGATTGGCTTATGGTTCAAATTATCAGGTGGTGATCCCCGGCAATCTGGTCACAGACTTGTCAGGTGCCGACCCCAACGAGAAGATTGTCTTAAACTACGTAGGTTCTTATCTCCCGGATGCTCCAAACGTGGATGGCATTCTCTTTGAGGATAACTTCGATGCCGGTCTCACCAACAAGTGGATGTTTTATGACGGTGCTTCTGATCAGGAACCTTCCGACCTGATGGCTTCCTGGGGTTTCTCCGCAGGTCTGCCATGGTGGGTTGTAAGGGAGACCGACGCAAGCACCGAGCAAAGTGCCGCAACCCACTCCATGTTTAAGACTCCGGCTCAGGCCGATTCTTGGATGGTCACTTCCATTCTCAATATCTCCGATGAATCGGCTTATATGACTTTCAATTCACAGAGCTACCGCGATGCCGGTGATGTGCTAAAGGTGATCGTTTATCCAACCGATGACATCTACACTTCTCTTACCAAATCTATCGTCAATAATTTCCGCTATTATGGCGATGTCGTTTATGAAGAGGTGCAATATCCCGGTGAAAGTGAGGAACTCCTTGCCGGAGAATGGAAAGAAAACAATATCTCTCTCGCAAATTATGCCGGAAAGAATATCTATGTGGCGTTTGTCAACGAAAACCGCAACAAATCAGCAATTTTCCTTGATGACGTGAAGATTGCAATGGATGTAAAGTTCGCATTGCTCAATCTCACTCCGGAATCCGTGGTGGCAAAGACGGAAATTGATGTCGAAGGACAGCTCCAAGTGATAAGCGAGACTGATTCCTTCAAGGGTTATTCCATTGCCCTCCTCGATGCTGATGGAAACTTGATAGCGGAAGTCGCTGATCCTGACACTGAGGTTGCCGGCGGCTGGAAACTTGATTTCAAGATGCCGCAAAGCCTTCCGCTCAATGTCGGAAAGGTCAACAAATACCAGCTCCTTGTCAAAGTAGGGGAGGAGTCCCAGACCATCGCTGCCTCCGTCTCCGACCTTGCCATCGAGACTTCTAAGAAGGTGGTGATTGAGGAATATACCGGACAGGCTTGCCAGTATTGTCCGCTCGGTCACATCGCAATCGACTATATACAAAATGATTTCCCGGAACTCGTGCTCCCCATTGAGTTGCATTCTTATCCCGGCGACAGCTTCTCTAACGACAAGGTGGTTTCGCTCACATCGAGCCTTGGCATGTCGGCGGCTCCTACAGGACGCGTCAATCGCCTTGAAGGTGTGCTTTCGCCGATGGATGCTGACTCCGATGGAACATACATATATAAGAATGCCGGTCTCTGGTATGACTATGTGGTCTCAGAACTCGAAAATCTGGCCCCGGCCGATATCGAGGTTACTTCAGTCGTCTACGACGGTAGCTATTGCATTGCCGATGTCGAAGTCACCTACGCTCTCGACCTCGAGAACGCTAATCTCAATCTTCTGCTCGAGCTTTGCGAAGACGACCTCATGGGCTTCCAGACCAATGGCGTGGCTCGTGACCAGGAGGTGCTCGGCGAATGGGGGGCAAATGGCATCTACAACCGCACCACAAACTTATACTATTATAAGAATGTATTGCGCAATTGGGAAGGAACCACTTTCAATGGCACCGGTGGCCTCCTCCCATCCTCGATCCAGGCTGGCGTAACCTATAAGGTTCAGATGAAGGTGGCTGCTCCGCAGTCGGTTTCCGATATATATAAGACTCACGTCACCGCTATGCTGATCGACTCCGAATCCGGAAAAATTCTCAATGCCGACCGCCGATCCACTGAGAATCCGGATGCCGTGGATGCAATTGACTCAGCTTTGTATTCTCTCGTGTTGGATGGCACCGAACTCTCAGTGTCTTATCCGGGGCATCTCCAGGTGAATGTTTTTTCTGCCAACGGACAGAAACTCGCATCAGCCTCTGGCAGCGACTCTCTTTCCATCGATCCGGCCGGATATTCCGGCGTGGCTATAGTTATGGTTCGTACTGCCGATGGCATCCGACACCATAAAATATACCTTAAATAAAAGGAATTTTCTCGCAATAGATAAAAGGCAGCCCGGTGGGGTTGCCTTTTTTATGCCTTTTTTATTCTAAAATTATTTGCATAATCCACTGAAATTTTGTAACTTTGCAGTCGAAAAAGGCAAAGAATGTCTTGCAATTCCGCTAACGGATTATAACATAATCAGTTAGTGTGATTTTTGCGGTGCGTTTCAATGCCAAAGTTTTTCGGTTTGTCGCTTAAACTTTCCGAAATTCACCCCAAATTTATAATAAGAAAACAACAAAATAGAGATTTTTTTTAATTTAATTAACTAAAATGCCTACAATTCAGCAACTCGTAAGAAAAGGACGCGTAGTGCTTGTCGACAAGAGCAAGTCTCCCGCCTTGGATTCATGTCCGCAGCGTCGCGGTGTGTGCGTGCGTGTATACACCACGACCCCGAAAAAGCCTAACTCGGCTATGCGTAAGGTCGCTCGTGTGCGCCTCACCAACGGTAAGGAAGTGAACTCCTACATCCCGGGTGAAGGCCACAACCTCCAAGAGCACTCTATCGTTATGGTGCGCGGCGGTCGTGTCAAAGACCTCCCCGGCGTGCGTTACCACATCGTCCGTGGCACCCTCGACACCGCTGGCGTCCAGGGCCGCACTCAGCGTCGCTCCAAGTATGGTGCTAAGCGTCCTAAGGCAGCTAAAAAATAATCCGCTGTCAATCAAGTAATCATTTATCTTTAACCGGTTTTTGATTCTTTGACAGCTTTATGGTTGAGTAAACGCCCATCCGGCATTCCGCGAGGAGTCCCCAAAGCGCGTTGAAGTTTTTACCCAAGCAGCCAAAATCAAAACTTAAACTTTCAGCAATGAGAAAAGCTAAACCGAAAAAACGTGTGATCCTCCCAGATCCCGTTTTTCACGACGTGAGAGTGACAAAATTCGTTAATCACCTCATGTACGACGGAAAGAAGAACACTTCTTACACTATCTTCTACTCCGCACTCGATATCGTGAAGTCTAAACTCCCCAACGAGGAGAAGAGCGCTCTGGAAATCTGGGAAAAAGCCCTCGAAAACGTTACTCCTCAGGTCGAAGTGAAATCTCGCCGCGTCGGTGGCGCCACTTTCCAGGTCCCTACCGAAATCCGCGCCGACCGAAAGGAGTCTATTTCAATGAAGAATCTTATCATCTACGCCCGCAAACGTGGCGGCAAGACTATGGCCGACAAACTCGCTGCCGAAATCGTCGATGCCTTCAACGACCAGGGTGGCGCCTTCAAGCGTAAAGAGGATATGCACCGTATGGCCGAGGCCAACCGCGCATTCGCACATTTCAGATTCTAATACGAATTTAAATAATGGCTAAATACGATAATCTTCAGTTAACTCGTAATATCGGCATCATGGCCCACATCGACGCCGGTAAGACTACTACTTCAGAACGTATCCTTTTCTATACCGGCCTTACCCACAAAATCGGTGAGGTGCATGATGGCGCTGCCACCATGGACTGGATGGAACAGGAACAGGAACGCGGCATCACTATCACTTCTGCCGCTACCACAACTTTCTGGAACTACAACGACAACAAGTATAAAATCAACCTGATCGACACCCCGGGACACGTCGACTTCACCGTTGAGGTCGAACGCTCTCTACGCGTGCTCGACGGCGCCGTGGCTACTTTCTGTGCTGTCGGCGGCGTTGAACCCCAGTCTGAGACCGTATGGCGCCAGGCCGACAAATACAATGTTCCGCGTATCGGTTATGTCAACAAGATGGACCGCTCAGGTGCTAACTTCCTCGAAGTCTGCCGCCAGGTTAGAGACGTACTCGGTGCCAACCCCCTTCCCATCCAGCTCCCTATCGGCGCTGAGGAAACTTTCAAGGGTGTCATCGACCTCGTCATCATGAAGGCTATCTTCTGGCACGACGAGAGCATGGGCGCCGAATACTCCGTTGAGGAAATCCCTGCCAACCTCCTTGAAGAAGCTGAGCAGTATCGCGACAAAATGCTCGAGACTCTCGCCGAACTCGACGAGGCCCTCATGGAGAAATATTTCGACGATCCTTCATCCATCACTGTCGATGAAATAAAGGCCGCTATCCGCAAGGGTACTCTCGCGATGGAGATCAACCCCATGATCTGCGGTTCTTCTTTCAAAAACAAAGGCGTGCAGACACTTCTCGACGCCGTTTGCGCTTATCTGCCTTCTCCCGAAGACAGCGGCGCTGTCGAAGGCCACGCTGTGGATGATCCCGATGAGGTCATCACCCGCGATCCATCTCCCGAAGAACCCATGTGTGCGCTCGCTTTCAAGATCGCTACCGACCCCTACGTCGGTCGTCTCGTATTCTTCCGCGTTTACTCCGGAAGCATCGACGCCGGCAGCTACTGCCTCAATAGCCGTAGCGGCAAGAAGGAACGTATCTCTCGACTCTTCCAGATGCACTCCAACAAGCAGAACCCAATGGAGAAAATCGGCTGCGGTGATATCGGCGCAGGTGTAGGATTCAAGGATATCCGCACTGGCGACACCCTCTGCGACGAAAACGCACCCATCGTGCTTGAGGCTATGGAATTCCCAGATCCCGTTATCGGTATTGCTGTTGAACCTAAGACTCAGAAAGACCTCGACAAACTCGGTGTCGGCCTTCAGAAACTTGCTGAGGAAGACCCGACTTTCCGCGTTGAAACCAACGAGGAAACCGGTCAGACCATAATCAGCGGTATGGGTGAGCTTCACCTCGACATCATCATCGACCGTCTCCGCCGCGAGTTCAAGGTTGAATGTAACCAGGGCCGTCCCCAGGTTACTTATAAGGAAGCAATTACCAAATCGTTTGAAGGACGTGAGGTGTTCAAGAAGCAGACCGGTGGCCGTGGTAAGTTTGCCGACATCATCTTCCGCATGGAGCCGGCCGACGACGATTTCGTTGGTAGCCTCCAGTTCGTAGATGAGGTGAAGGGCGGTAACGTGCCTAAGGAATACATCCCCTCTGTGCAGAAGGGCTTCCAGACTGCCATGAAGAATGGTGTGCTCGCTGGATATCCCGTCGAACGCATGAAAGTCACTCTTCTCGACGGCTCCTTCCACCCCGTTGACTCCGACCAGCTCTCATTCGAGCTCGTCGCTATCCAGGGCTTCAAGCACGGCAGCGAAAAGGCAGGTCCGGTCCTTATGGAACCTATCATGTCGGTAGAAGTGGTGACTCCCGAAGAGTCAATGGGCGACGTAATCGGAGACCTCAACAAACGCCGTGGCCAGGTCGAAGGAATGGAGACAAGCCGTTCGGGTGCCCGCATCGTGAAGGCTAAGGCCCCCCTCGCCGAAATGTTCGGCTATGTGACTGCTCTCCGCACAATCACTTCCGGCCGCGCAACTTCCACTATGTCGTTCAGCCACTATGCTGAAGTTTCCAACTCTATCGCTAAGGCTGTGCTCACTGAATGCAACGGCCGTGTAGACCTCATCAAGTAATTAAAGTATCTTCAATAATATGAGCCAAAAAATTAGAATCAAACTGAAGAGCTACGACCACAATCTCGTCGACAAGTCGGCCGAGAAGATCGTAAAGACAGTGAAGTCTACAGGCGCTGTAGTCAAGGGCCCAATTCCCCTGCCTACACACAAACGCATCTTCACAGTCAACCGCTCGACTTTCGTCAACAAGAAATCTCGTGAACAGTTCCAGCTTTGCAGCTATCAGCGTCTTATCGACATCGACGGTAGCACCACAAAGACTGTCGACGCTCTCATGAAACTCGAACTTCCAAGCGGAGTTGACGTTAGCATCAAAGTATAATTCCCTCGCTTCCCGCAAACTTAGGTTTAAGCAACCTAAGTTTGCAAAGCGAAACTTAATAAACAATCAAAGAAATGCCAGGATTATTAGGAAAAAAAATCGGAATGACATCCGTTTTCAGTGCCGACGGCAAAAACGTGCCGTGCACTGTTATCGAAGTTGGTCCCTGCGTTGTCACTCAAGTTAAGACTCTTGAGAACGACGGCTACGAGGCTGTCCAGGTAGGTTTCATGGAAAAAACCGAGAAACATACCAACAAGCCTGAAGCCGGTCACTTCAAGAAAGCTAACTGTGCTCCCCAGAGACACTTGGCCGAGTTCAAGTCTTTTGCGACTCTTCCCGAGTTGGGGCAGACTCTCACTGTCGACCTCTTCCAGGAAGGCGCTTTTGTAGATGTTGTCGGTACCTCTAAGGGTAAAGGTTTCCAGGGCGTTGTCAAACGCCATGGTTTCGGCGGAGTTGGCCAGTCTACTCACGGCCAGCACAACCGCCTCCGCGCACCCGGCTCTATCGGTGCCTGCTCTTATCCCGCTAAGGTGTTCAAAGGTCTCCGCATGGCCGGCCAGATGGGCAACGAACGCGTGACTGTGCAGAATCTCCAGGTTATCAAAGTGCTGCCCGAGCACAACCTGTTAGTCATCAAAGGTTCCGTCCCCGGAGCCAAAGGTTCAATCGTTTTAGTAGAGGAATAATGGAAGTAGCAGTTTTTAATATCAAAGGTGAAGACACCGGACGTAAAGTAGTCCTCAACGACGAAGTGTTTGGTCGCGACCTGACTTTAGGAAACGCTGAACATACTCTCTATCTCGATGTAAAACAGTATCTCGCTAACCAGCGTCAGGGTACTCATAAGTCTAAAGAACGTAGCGAAGTTTCCGGTTCCACCCGCAAACTCGGTCGCCAGAAAGGTGGCGGCGGCGCTCGTCGCGGCGATATCAACTCCCCGCTCCTCCGTGGTGGTGGCACTGTGTTCGGCCCGCGTCCACGCGACTATCGTTCTAAACTCAACAAGAAGCAGAAGGCCCTCGCCCGCCGAATCGCGCTTACTTCCCGTCTCAACGACCAGAAGGTAATCGTGGTTGAAAACTTCTCGTTCGACGCTCCGAAGACCAAGAACTACATCAACCTTGCCAAGAGCTTCAAGCTCGAAGACAAAAAGGTGCTTCTCGTCTTTGCCGACCAGAACAAGAATGTGCTTCTCTCTGTGAGAAACGTCCCCAACGCTCTTTTGGCTCAGGCCAAAGACCTCAACGCGTTTACTGTGCTCAACACTGACGCTATAATTCTTACTGAAGACAGCGTGAATATCTGCAACGAATTTTAACATTAGGAGACAGCGAATATGGATATCAATATCAAACCCCTCATGACTGAAAAGGCTACCGCCCTCAGCGAAAAGGAGAATCGCTACGTGTTTGCAGTTTCTCCCGATGCTAATAAGTTTCAGATCAAGGACCTTGTGGAGAAACTCTACAATGTCCGCGTGACAAGTGTCAGCACTTGTGTTTATGCCGGAAAGCGCAAACAGCGCTACACCCGCGCAGGTATCATCCGCGGCCAAAAGGATGCTTTCAAAAAAGCTTACGTCACTGTGGCCGACGGTCAGACTATTGACTTCTACAGCAACATCTAAAAGAAATGGCAGTTAAAAAATTCAAGCCCACTACTCCGGGCCAAAGACACAAGATTATCGGCGTGTTTAAACGCGAGGATTTTCTCGGCTTTGATGCCGATGGCAAGAAAATCGTCCGCAAATCCACTGTCAACACACCGGAAAAGTCTCTTACCGTCGGAAAACGCTCTACCGGCGGCCGCAACTCAAGCGGTGCTCTTTCCACTCGCTACCGCGGTGGTGGCCATAAGAGAAAATTGCGTCTCATCGATTTCAAGAGAAACTACGACAATGTCGAGGCTGTGGTAAAGAGCATCGAGTATGATCCTAACCGTTCTGCTCGTATCGCCCTCCTTTACTATGTCGACGGCTCCAAGGCTTATATCCTCGCTCCAAACGGACTCGAGGTCGGCCAGAAAGTTGTCAGTGGCGAGGACGTTGCCCCTGAAGTTGGCAACACTCTTCCCCTCGCCAAAATCCCAGTAGGTACTCTTATCCATTGTATTGAACTGCGTCCCGGTCAGGGTGCCGCTATGGTGCGCTCAGCCGGTACGTTCGCTCAGCTGACATCTCGTGAAGGGAACTACGCTATCATCAAACTTCCTTCAGGTGAAACTCGCAAGGTGCTTCTATCTTGCCGCGCTACTGTCGGCGTCGTCGGCAACTCCGACCATGCCCTCGAACAGTCCGGTAAGGCCGGCCGAAGCCGCTGGCTCGGTCGCCGCCCACACAACCGCGGTGTCGTTATGAACCCTGTCGACCACCCAATGGGTGGTGGTGAAGGCCGTCAGTCCGGTGGACATCCCCGTAGCCGCACTGGCCTTTACGCTAAGGGTCTCAAGACTCGCAACAAGAAGAAACACTCTTCGAAGTACATCATTGAAAGACGTAAGAAGTAATCTCCTAAATCAAGACATCAACTATGAGTCGTTCATTAAAGAAAGGTCCTTTTATCAGCGTCAAACTCGAAAAGAAAGTTGCCGCTATGGAGGAATCCGGCAAAAAGTCTGTCATCAAGACCTGGAGCCGCGCTTCCATGATCTCCCCCGATTTCGTCGGCCACACTTTCGCCGTGCATAACGGCAACAAGTTTATCCCCGTCTATGTCACTGAAAACATGGTGGGCCATAAGCTTGGCGAATTCGCTCTTACCCGCACTTTCCGCGGCCACGCTGGTAACAAAAAGAAATAAGGCCTGTCATCATAAATAGTTTTTAATTACAATGGGTTTAAGAAAAAGAGAAGCAGCCGACGCTATTAAGGCTGCACGCAAATCAGAATATTTCGCTAAGCTGCGCAATGTCCCTTCCTCCCCGCGAAAGATGCGCCTCGTTGTCGATTTGGTGCGCGGCCAGGAAGCGTTCAAAGCCCTCGGCTTACTGAAATTTTCCAATAAAGAAGCTGCCCGCAAAGTCGAGAAACTCCTTCGCTCAGCTATCGCTAACTGGGAAGAGAAAACCGGCCGTAAGGCTGAAGCCGGCGAACTTTACGTTAAGACTATATTCGTCGACGCCGCTCCCATGCTTAAGCGTCTCCGCCCGGCTCCCCAGGGCCGCGGTTACAGAATTCGTAAACGCTCTAACCACGTCACTCTGTTCGTGGATACTTTTAACAACGATAAATAATTTGCAAGATGGGACAGAAAGTTAATCCGATCAGCAACCGCCTCGGCGTTATCCGCGGTTGGGACTCAAACTGGTTTGGCGGAAAAAAATACGGCGCGACCCTCCTTGAGGACTCCAAAATCCGTAAATACCTCCGCACTCGTCTTGCCAAGGCAAGCGTTTCTAAAATTATCATCGAACGCACTCTTAAGATGGTCACCGTCACTGTCTGCACTTCTCGTCCGGGCATGATCATCGGTAAGGGTGGTAAGGATGTCGACGCTCTTAAGGAAGAACTTAAGAAAATCACCGACAAAGACGTTCAGATCAACATCTACGAAATCAAGCGTCCCGAACTCGACGCCGAAATCGTAGCTACCAACATCGCTCGTCAGATCGAAGGAAAGGTGGCTTATCGTCGCGCCGTGAAGATGGCTATCGCTTCTACTATGCGAATGGGCGCCGAAGGCATCAAGGTGCAGGTTTCAGGCCGTCTCAACGGCGCCGAAATGGCCCGCTCCGAAATGTTCAAGGAAGGTCGCACTCCGCTCCATACTCTCCGAGCTGACATCGACTACGCTCTCGTTGAAGCCCTCACAAAGGTCGGCATCATCGGTATCAAGGTCTGGATCTGCCGTGGCGAAGTCTATGGCAAGAAGGAACTAACACCGTCCTACGCTGTAGGTCAGAAAGAGGCCGGCCGTCCCGCTCGCGAAGAACGTCGCCGTGGCGGTTTCCGCAATAAGAAAAATAGCAATCGTTAATTAAGTAGACTCAGATTATGTTACAACCTAAGAAAACCAAATTCCGCCGCTCTCAAAAAGGCAGAATGAAAGGCGAGGCCCAGCGTGGTAATCAGCTCGCTTTCGGATCCTTCGGAATCAAAACTCTCGAGTCGAAATGGATCACTGGCCGTCAGATTGAGGCCGCTCGTGTTGCCGTGACTCGCTACATGCAGCGTCAAGGCCAGATTTGGATCCGCATATTCCCCGACAAGCCTATCACAAAGAAACCTGCCGAAGTCCGTATGGGTAAAGGTAAAGGTAACCCCGAAGGTTTCGTGGCCCCTGTCACTCCGGGACGTATCCTGATCGAAGTCGAAGGTGTTCCTTTCGACGTGGCTAAGGAAGCTCTCCGCCTCGCAGCTCAGAAGCTTCCCGTCACCACTAAGTTCGTCGTTCGCCGTGACTACGATCCTTCTATGGCCCTCTAATTAGCTTAGTATGGATCTGGCGGCTCTCGCCGCCGTAGATAAATGGCAAGATTCTTTTTTCCCCGACACGGCGACCTCGCCGTCGCCGTGTCGGAAATATAAATTTTCAAGGAAATCCGCCGAATTTTCCTCTTTTCGGTTGTAAGTAGGCAATATTTCCCGATTCTTACCGTTTATACTTTTTGGATATAACTCATGTCGAGTTTACCATAAATAAATTTTATAACCCTATGAAAAAGGAAGAAATCAAGGAATTAAGCATTCCCGAACTGAAAGCCCAAATCGAGGCTTCTGAGAAGGCTTATCGTGAATTGAAAGTAGCGCACGCGATCTCTCCTATCGACAATCCCGCTAAGATCACCAAGGATCGCAGGGACATCGCTCGGTTGAAGACAGTGTTGCGCCAGAAGGAAATAGCCGCCCAGGCTGAGTCTTCTGCTAAGTAATAATCCCTTCTAATCAAAATCCAAACAAAATGGAAATCAAGAGAAATCTGAGAAAAGAAAGAATCGGGGTTGTTTCCAGCAACAAGTGCGACAAGACTATCACTGTCGAAATCAAGTGGAAGGAAAAGCACCCTATCTATGGTAAGTTTGTCAACAAGACAAAGAAATACCATGCTCACGACGAAAACAACGAGTGTTCCGTCGGCGATACAGTCCGCCTGATGGAAACACGTCCTTTGAGCAAAACTAAGAGATGGAGACTGGTTGAAATCATCGAAAAAGTTAAGTAATCATGATACAGACTGAATCACGCCTCACAGTAGCTGACAACAGCGGAGCGAAAGAAGCTCTCTGCATCCATGTCCTCGGTGGCACAGGCCGCCGTTACGCTTCGGTTGGCGACATCATCGTTGTCACTGTCAAAAGCACCATCCCCTCTTCCGATGTAAAAAAGGGTACAGTCTCTAAGGCTGTCGTTGTGAGAACTAAAAAGGAAATCCGCAGAGCCGACGGTAGCTACATCCGCTTCGATGACAACGCTTGCGTCCTCCTTAATAATGCCGGCGAAATCCGTGGTACCCGTATCTTCGGCCCAGTGGCTCGCGAACTCCGCGCCACCAACATGAAGATCGTCTCACTCGCACCCGAAGTACTTTAATAATTTTAACTGAGTATTATCATGTCTAAACTTCATATTAAGAAAGGTGACACTGTTTATGTCAATGCCGGCGACGACAAAGGCAAAACAGGACGTGTGCTCGAGGTCCAGGTGAAGAAAAACCGCGCTATCGTTGAAGGCGTTAATTTTGTGTCCAAAAGCACTAAGCCCAGCGCTAAACACCCGCAGGGCGGTATCGTGAAGATGGAAGCTCCCATCCACGTGTCTAATCTCAATCTCGTCGACCCTAAAAGTGGCAAACCCACTCGTGTCGCCCACAAAAGAGATGAGAATGGTAAGTTGGTTCGTATTTCTAAAAAATCAGGAGAGGAGATTAAGTGATGAGCGCAACTACATTAGCTAAGGAGTATAAAGAGAGAATCGCTCCCGAACTCACCAAAGAGTTCAACTACACCACACCGATGCAGGTGCCACGTCTTGAGAAAATCGTCATCAACCAGGGTCTCGGTGCTGCCACACAGGACAAGAAACTCATTGAGACTGCTCTCAACGAAATCACTGCTATCACAGGCCAGAAAGCTGTGCCTACTCTCTCAAGAAAGGATATTTCTAACTTCAAACTGCGTAAGAAGATGCCCATCGGAGTCATGGTTACTCTTCGCAGAGAGAAAATGTATGAGTTCCTTGAAAGACTTATCCGCGTCGCTCTCCCGCGTATCCGCGACTTCAAGGGTATCAACTCTAAGCTCGACGGCCGTGGCAACTACACTCTCGGCATCACCGAGCAAATCATTTTCCCAGAGATTAATATCGACAATGTCCCCAAACTTCAGGGTATGAACATCACTTTCGTCACTTCAGCCAAGACTGACGCCGAAGGTTTCGCTCTGCTCAAGAAATTCGGACTTCCTTTCAAAACTGATAACAAATAAGAGATATGGCTAAGGAATCAATGAAGGCACGCGAGGTGAAGCGTGCAAAGATGGTTGCCAAATACGCTGAGAAAAAAGCTGCCCTCAAGAAAGCTGCTCTCGCCGACGCTGACGGCAACATCGACTACGAGGCTCTTACCAAACTCCAGAAACTTCCCAAAAACGCTTCCCGCGTACGTCTGCACAACCGCTGCATGATGACCGGTCGCCCTAAGGGCTACATCCGCCAGTTTGGTATCTCCCGTATCCAGTTCCGCGAAATGGCTTCCGCAGGTCTCATCCCCGGAGTCAAGAAGGCAAGCTGGTAATTCCATCTTCGAGCGAATTTATTTTGCATATAATGAGTCGGACCCTTTGGTTCGACTCATTTATGTTAAATATTCGTAATAAATGTTAAATTGCTACTCAATTCGCTGTGCCTACGACAGAAATATTTGCTCATCTCGAGCTTTTTTGCTAATTTTGCACCGTTTTAGCGCAGATTGTGTCCCCGCGACGCAACCTGTGCTAAATTTTGAGAGTATTAAATATTGTTCGGTAAATCTGAATCAATTTAAAACAAAACAAAATGACTGATCCAATCGCAGATTATTTGACAAGACTGCGCAACGCTATCCATGCGGGTCACCGTGTGGTGGAAGTTCCGTCTTCGAAAATGAAGAAAGAGATCACTAAGATCCTTTTCGAACAGGGCTACATCCTGAACTATAAGTTCATGGAAGGTCCTACCCCCTCGGGCACTATCAAAATCGCCCTCAAGTATGATCCGGTCGACAAGGTCAACGCCATCAAGGCTCTGAAGCGTGTCTCTCGTCCCGGCCTCCGTCAGTACACCGGCTACAAAGAAATGCCACGCGTGCTCAACGGTCTCGGTATTGCTATTCTTTCAACTTCTAAAGGCATCATGACCAACAAGCAGGCAAGCGATCTGAAGGTTGGCGGTGAGGTCCTTTGCTACGTTTACTAATGAAAGGAGGATTCAATTATGTCAAGAATAGGTAAAGCTCCAATCGAACTCCCCGCTAAAGTGGAGGTGTCTGTCAAAGACAACGTAGTCACAGTGAAAGGCCCAAAGGGTACTCTTTCCCAGGAAATCAACCCCGACATCAAGGTGGAAGTCGCCGACGGTCACGTCTACGTAACTCGCCCCGACGACGAACGCGAACACCGCGCTCTCCACGGCCTTTACCGAGCCCTTATCCACAATATGGTGGTAGGTGTTTCTGAAGGCTATAAGAAAGAAATGGAACTCGTAGGTGTCGGCTACCGCGCCGCCGCTACAGGTCAGGTCCTCGAACTTTCCCTCGGTTATTCTCACGCTATCTTCATCAAGCTCCCTCAGGAAATCAAGGTCGAGGCTAAGTCCGAGCGCAACAAAAACCCCCTTATCATCCTCGAATCCAGCGACAAGCAGCTCCTTGGCCAGGTTTGCGCCAAAATCCGCTCGCTCCGCAAGCCTGAACCTTACAAGGGAAAGGGTATCAAGTTCGTAGGTGAAGTTATCCGCCGCAAGTCCGGCAAGTCTGCCAACGCTAAATAATCCTTAGGAAGTTATGGTATCCAAAATAGATAGAAGAAATAAAATCAAAGCCCGCATTCGTGGCAAAATCTCCGGCACCGCCCAGCGTCCACGCCTGAGCGTATTCCGCAGCAACAAGGCTATTTATGTCCAGGTAATCGACGACCTCGCTGGTACAACCCTCGTGGCCGCTTCTTCCAAAGGCATCGCCGATGGCACCAAGACTGAAATCGCCGCTAAGGTTGGCGAGCAAATCGCTAAAAAAGCCCAGGAAAAGGGCATCACTGAAGTCGTTTTCGACCGTAACGGTTATCTTTTCCACGGTCGAGTTAAATCTTTGGCCGACGCTGCTCGCAAGGCCGGTCTTAAATTCTAATCGTTAGTCATGGCAAAAAATAATAGAGTTAAATCTACCAATGATCTCGACCTCAAAGACCGCCTGGTTGCTATCAACCGCGTCACTAAGGTCACTAAGGGTGGTCGCGCTTTCAGCTTCGCTGCCATCGTAGTGGTGGGTAATGAAAATGGAGTCATCGGATGGGGCCTCGGTAAAGCCAACGAAGTCCAGGCCGCAATCGCTAAAGGTGTCGAGGCCGCTAAGAAAAACCTTATCCGTGTGCCCGTGCATAAAGGCACTATCCCTCACGAGCAGGAAGCTAAGTTCGGCGGCAGCCGAATCTCCCTTCGCCCAGCTTCTGAAGGTACCGGCGTGAAGGCTGGTGGCGCTATGCGTGCTGTGCTTGAGTCTGTCGGAATCACCGACGTCCTCGCTAAGTCTAAGGGCTCTTCCAACCCCCACAACCTCGTGAAGGCCACTATTGCTGCCCTCGCCGAACTCCGCAGCCCGGCTCAGGTCGCTCAAAACCGTGGCGTTTCTGTTGAAAAAGTGTTTAACGGCAAATAATCCCTCGACATGGCACAAATAGCAATCAAGCAAATCAAAAGCCGCATCAACTGCCCCGCTGTCCAGAAGCGTACTCTTGATGCCCTTGGCCTTAAGAAAATGAACCACACCGTCGTCAAGGAAGATAATCCCGCTATCCTCGGTATGGTTAAGGCTGTTCATCACCTCGTAGAAGTAACAAAACTCTAAAATTCTGTTTCCAATGGAACTTCATAATCTTCAACCGGCACCCGGCAGCAACAAGGGTGTCAAAAGAATCGGCCGCGGTCCCGGATCCGGTTACGGTGGCACTTCCACTCGCGGTCACAAGGGAGCTAAGTCTCGCTCCGGTTACAAACGCAAAATCGGCTTCGAAGGCGGTCAGATGCCTCTTCAGCGCCGCGTGCCTAAATTCGGCTTCAACAATATCAACAGAGTCGAATATAAGGCCCTCAATATTGATGCCCTCGAGACTCTCGCCGCTGCTAAGAATCTCGAAAAGATTACAGTCGCTGACCTCCGCGAGGCCGGTCTCGTTCCCAAGAATAAACTCGTTAAAATCCTTGGCAACGGATCACTGACCCACAAACTCGAGGTGGAGGCTAACGCCTTCTCCAAATCCGCTGAGGCCGCCATCACCGCTGCCGGTGGTTCTGTAGTCAAATTATAACTTTTCTTAAAATGGGATTTACTCAAACTGTCAAAGATATCTGGAGCGTTGAAGACCTGCGAAGGAGAATCGGCATCACGCTGCTTCTCGTCATTATCTATCGCTTCGGATGCTATGTGGTCCTCCCCGGTATCAACCCCGACGACCTCATGGCTCTCAAGAATTTCACTTCCGACGGCCTTATGCAGCTCCTCGATATGTTCTCGGGTGGCGCATTCTCCCAGGCCTCTATCTTCGCTCTCGGTATCATGCCTTATATCACTGCATCCATCGTGATCCAGCTCCTTGGCATGGTCCTCCCTTCTTTCCAGAAGATGCAGCGCGAGGGTGAATCCGGAAGAATGAAACTGAATCAATACACCCGTTACCTCACCGTCCTCATCCTCCTGCTCCAGGGCCCGGCTTACCTCGTAAACCTCAGGTATCAAATCTCTGCTGCCGGTGGCATCGTCGACCTCCCCTGGTATACTATGGCCTTCATGACTGTAGTCCTCGCAGCCGGCTCTATGTTCATCATGTGGCTCGGCGAGAGAATCGACCAGAAAGGTGTCGGCAACGGTATCTCTTTCATCATCCTTATCGGTATCATCGCACGTCTTCCGGAAGCTTTCTTCCAAGAGTTCACAAGCCGTCTGCTAAACTCCGCCGGTGGTGGTCTCGTCCTTTTCCTCGTGGAAATCGTGATCCTGCTTGGTGTCATTGCCGGTGCTGTGCTCCTCGTCCAGGGTGTGCGTAAGGTGCCTGTGCAGTATGCCAAGAAAATCGTCGGCAACAAGCAGTATGGCGGCGTGCGTCAGTATATCCCCCTCAAGGTAAATGCTGCCGGCGTTATGCCCATCATCTTCGCCCAGGCCATCATGTTTATACCAATCACCCTCGCCGGTTTCAGCCCCAACCAGACTGGCCTTATCGGTGCCCTCACTGATATGTATGGATGGACCTACAACATCATATATTTCCTTATGATCGTGGCGTTCACTTATTTCTATACCGCTATCACTGTGCGCCCGGCCCAGATGGCTGAGGATATGAAGCGCAACAATGGTTTCATCCCTGGCATAAAACCTGGAAAACCCACCGTGGATTATCTCGACTCCATCATGTCGCGTATCACTCTGCCTGGCTCAATTTTCCTCGGTATTGTGGCCGTGATGCCTGCCATCGCCTACGTCCTGGGTGTCAACCGGAGCTTCGCCTCTTTCTTCGGCGGAACTTCCCTCCTTATCTTGGTCGGCGTTATCCTCGATACCCTCCGCATCGTCGAAGGTCATCTCTTGATGCGCCACTATGATGGATTGATGAAAGGCACCAGAATCCAAGGCCGCGCCGGTGGTCCCGGTTATTGATTGCTCTAATGTTTTTATAGAAATTCAGAAATGATTTTCATCAAGACAGAAGAAGAAATCGAACTCGTCCGGCTTGCCTCCGTCCTTGTCAGCCGCACTCTCGGTGAAGTGGCAAAATGGGTTCGTCCAGGTGTCACCACCAAGCAGCTCGACACTGTCGCAAGGGAATTCATCCTCGACAATGGCGGAAAACCCGCCTGCCTCGGATATCACGGATTTCCCGGCACCCTCTGCATCGAGGTTAATGAGACTGTGGTCCATGGCTTCCCCTCGCAATATGTGCTCAGGGATGGAGACATCGTCGGCACCGATTGCGTCGTGGAACTCAATGGTTTCAACGGCGATTCATGCTACACTTTCGCCGTCGGCGAAATCGGCCCAAAGGTGATGAACCTTCTCGTCACTACCAAGGAATCGCTCTATAAGGGCATTGCCACCGCCAAAGCTGGTAAGAGAATCGGCGACATCGGCAATGCTGTCCAGACATTTTGTGAGCACCACGGCTATTCTGTGGTCCGCGAGATGTGCGGTCACGGGATTGGAAAGAGTATGCACGAAGACCCGGAGGTCCCTAACTATGGTCGCCGCGGCACCGGCCCTCTCCTCAAACCCGGCATGTGTATCTGCATCGAGCCCATGATCAACATGGGATCTAAAAATATCGTCTGTGAAAAAGACGGTTGGCAGACTCGCACCAAAGACCGCAAACCATCGGCGCATTTCGAGCATACCATCCTCATCACTGAGGATAAGCCCGAAATCCTTACCACTTTCGATTATATCCAAAATTCTCTCGGTGATAGAAATTTCTGATTTTTTATAATGTCAAAATCTTAATATGGCAAAACAAGCTGCAATCGAACAAGACGGTGTGATTCTCGAAGCCCTCAGCAATGCAATGTTCAAGGTCGAACTCGAAAACGGCCATGAAATCACTGCGCATATCTCCGGCAAGATGAGAATGCACTACATCAAGATTCTTCCCGGCGATAAGGTCAAGGTCGAAATGTCGCCCTACGACCTTTCCAAAGGCAGAATCGCTTTCCGTTACAAATAAACACGAATACCAGATATGAAAGTAAGAGCATCAATCAAAAAGCGCACCCCCGACAGCAAGATTGTGCGCCGCAAAGGTAGATTGTACGTAATCAACAAAAAGAACCCTAAACTCAAACAGCGCCAAGGCTAATCGCCCCATGCACTAAAAACGTAATCATTAAATTATGGCAGTACGTATAGTCGGCGTTGATTTGCCGCAAAACAAAAGAGGAGATATCGCCCTCACATACATCTACGGCATCGGCCGTAGCGCAGCTACTACTATCCTCAAAAAGGCTGGTGTGGATGGTATGATTAAGGTTCAGGACTGGACCGACGACCAGGCTGCTGCAGTCCGCGAAGTAATCCAGACCGAATACAAGGTAGAAGGTGACCTCCGCTCAGAATTCCAACTCAACATCAAGCGACTCATGGACATCGGTTGCTACCGTGGCATCCGCCATCGTCTCGGTCTCCCCGTCAGAGGACAGAGCACAAAAAACAATGCCCGCACTCGCAAGGGTCGCAAGAAAACTGTTGCTAACAAGAAGAAAGCTACTAAATAATTGTAAATTATGGCAAAAAAGACAGTCGCAGCGAAGAAGAGAAATGTCAAGGTTGACGCTATGGGTCAGCTTCACGTACACTCTTCCTTCAACAACATTATCGTGTGCTTAGCCAACTCCGAAGGCCAGGTAATCTCCTGGTCCTCTGCCGGCAAAATGGGCTTCCGCGGTTCTAAAAAGAATACTCCCTACGCCGCCCAGATGGCTGCGCAGGACTGCGCAAAAGTTGCCTACGACCTCGGCCTTCGCAAAGTAAAGGCATACGTCAAAGGTCCCGGCAACGGTCGCGAATCTGCTATCCGCACCGTGCATGGTGCTGGTATCGAAGTGGTCGAAATCATCGACGTTACTCCGCTACCGCACAACGGTTGCCGCCCTCCCAAGAGAAGAAGAGTCTGATCTCTTTTGCAGCGCTGCCCTGAATGCGAATGACCCTCTGTCGATTTTTTCTACCTCTCGAGGGGTCGCGGCTGCGCTAAGGGGCATCGGCAAGATTGATTCTCTTCTGTTTTGACACTCTTTATATCAAAAGTCAAACCCTTTTTTCAAGATTTTAACTAAAATGGCAAGATACACAGGCCCTAAGACAAAAATCGCCCGTAAATTCGGTGAGGCTATCTTCGGTGAAGATAAAGTTCTGACTAAAAAGAATTATCCACCGGGTCAGCACGGCAACAACCGCCGTCGCAAAACTTCCGAATACGGCACTCAGCTTAAGGAAAAGCAAAAAGCTAAATACACCTACGGCGTGCTCGAACGCCAGTTCCGCAACCTCTTCGAACGCGCTGCCCACACCAAGGGCATCACCGGCGAGGTGCTCCTCCAGCTCCTCGAAAGCCGTCTCGACAATGTGGTTTACCGTCTCGGTATCGCTCCCTCTCGTCCCGCTGCTCGACAGCTCGTGCTCCACAAACACATCACTGTCAATGGCGACGTTGTCAACATCGCTTCTTTTCAGGTCAAGCCCGGCGATGTGGTTGCTGTACGCGAAAAATCAAAATCGCTCGAAGTTATCGCCGACAACCTCGCCGGCTTCAACCACAGCAAATATCCCTGGATCGAATGGGACGAAGCCATCAAAGGCGGCAAGTTCCTGCATCTCCCGCAGCGTGAGGATATTCCCGAGAACATTAAGGAGCAACTGATCGTCGAGCACTATTCTAAATAATAAACTATTGTAACCCATGTCAATATTAGCATTTCAAAAACCCGACAAGGTCTTGATGCTGGAAGCGGACTCCAAATTCGGCAAATTCGAATTCCGTCCTCTCGAACCTGGCTACGGACAGACTATCGGCAACGCACTCCGCAGAATCCTACTCTCCAGCCTCGGAGGTTTTGCCATCTGCTCTATTCGTATCGATGGCGTGGCTCACGAACTTGATTCCATCCCCGGAGTGAGGGAAGATGTGACCAATATCATCCTTAATCTTAAGCAAGTCAGATTCAAGCAGACCACTGAAGACCACGACGAGGAAAAAGCTACAGTATCAGTAGCTGGTACTGATGTATTGAAAGCAGGAGACTTGGGTAAAGTTCTTTCGGGTTTTGAGGTACTCAACCCCGACCTTGTGATCTGCAACCTGGACCCTAAAACGTCTTTCAACCTCGAATTCTCTGTCAACAAGGGTAGAGGTTGGGTCCCCGCCGATGAAAATCGCGAGATGCTCCGTGAGCATGGCGCAGATCCCTCTGTCATAGCCGTCGACTCCATCTACACGCCTATCAAAAACGTGAAATATGCTGTCGAGAATTTCCGCGTTGAGCAGAAAACCGACTACGAGAAACTCATACTCGAAGTGACAACCGATGGCTCCATCCTTCCGAAAGATGCTCTTAAAGAGGCCGCCAAAATCCTTATCCACCACTTCATGCTCTTCAGCGACGAGAAAATCTCTCTCGAGACTCCCGCCGATGAAGCTCCTGAAGAATTCGACGAAGAAGTCCTCAAGATGCGTCAGCTTCTCAAAAGCAAACTCGTCGATATGGATCTTAGCGTCCGTGCTCTCAACTGCTTGAAGAGCGCTGAGGTTGAAACGCTCGGCGAACTCGTCAAGTTCCAGAAAAACGACCTCCTGAAGTTCCGAAACTTCGGTCGCAAGTCGCTCACCGAACTTGAAGAGCTCCTCACCAACAACAACCTCTCGTTCGGCATGGATATTTCAAAGTATAAATTAGATAAAGAATAATTCAACACGATGAGACATAATAAGAAATTCAACCACCTGAGCCGTAAGAAGGGTCATCGCGAGGCGCTCCTCTCCAATCTCGCCATCTCCCTCATCATGCACAAGAGAATCTTTACGACTCTGGCCAAGGCTAAGGCCCTTCGCGTCTATGCCGAACCTCTTATCACTCGCTCCAAGAAAGACGACATGGCCAACCGTCGTCTCGTCTTCAGCTATCTCCAGAATAAAGAGGCTATCAAGGAACTTTTCGGCGTGGTTGCTGAAAAGGTTGCCGACCGTCCCGGTGGCTACACACGCATCCTCAAGACCGGTCACCGTCTCGGCGACAACGCCGAAATGGCTATGATCGAACTCGTCGATTTCAACGAGAACATGCTCGCTGAAAAGGCTGCCAAGACCACAAAGACCCGTCGCAGCCGCCGCGGTGGCAAGAAAGCCGAAGCTCCCAAGGCTGAAGCTCCAGTTGCTGAAGCTCCAGTTGCCGAAGCTCCCAAGGCTGAAGCACCCGCTGAGGAAGCTCCCAAAGCTGAAGCACTCGCTGAGGAAGCTCCCAAGGCTGAGACTCCCGCAGCTGAGTAATCTAAACCGTAATGTCATGGCCGTGGCCATCACATATACCAAATCCTTCAGAGGATATGCCCCATCCGGCATCTCCTCTGGAGGTTTTCGCTTTTAGACCCCATCTCTAAAGTCCCAAATCGTGTACTACTGGATTTCAATATCACTCACCATCATTTATTTCGTGATTATTTTTTTCTGTGTCGTCGTTGTCGTCACCGAAAATAAGAATCCTATCCGCGCTGTCTCCTGGACTCTCGCCCTCCTCTTCCTACCGGTGGTGGGGATGGTTTTCTATCTATTCTTCGGCCGAGGTCTCAAAGGACAGACCCTTGTCAACAACCGTCTGCGCCGCAAACTCCTGCGCAAATCTCGCGCCTCGCAGCGCAATTTCTCCTATTCCGACCTCGACGAAAGCCAGATTCAGAAGATAAAACTTGCCCACAACCTCTGCCACGCCCATCTCGACCTAAACAACTCGGTGGAGATATTCACTTCCGGCAAGGATATGTTTGCCCGGCTCGAAGAAGACATCCTACGCGCCGAAAAATTCATCTATATCCAGTACTACATCTTTAGCGACGACCGCCTCGGAAACCATATCCTGAGCCTCCTCGCCCAGAAGGCAAAGGAAGGTGTCGATGTGAAAGTCCTCTACGACCATGTAGGTTCCTTCTCCACCCCCAACCGATTCTTCAAGCGGATGCGTGCGCTCGGCATCGATGCCCACCCATTCTTCCGCGTTACCTTCAGAAAACTTGCCAACCGCATCAACTGGCGCAATCACCGCAAGATTACCGTCATTGATGGCAAGATTGGCTATATCGGCGGAATGAACATCGCCGACCGATATGTAGATGTCGCTCCCGGAGGACGCATCTGGCGCGACACCCATCTCCGCGTCTGCGGGCCGATTATTGAGTCGATGCTCTATAGTTTTTATATGGACTGGAATTTCCTCAGACCCGCAAAAGAGGTGCTGGCAGTGTTTCCCGACGGTTATGAACTCGCCGGAAATATTCCGATGCAGCTTGTCACTTCCGGACCCGTCGACAAGTGGAACAATCTTGTTCTCTGCTTTCAGAATGCCATTGTCTCAGCCACAAAGCGCATCTACATCCAGACCCCATATTTTCTCCCCACCGACGCCCTTCTCAAAGCCCTGCAGGGGGCAGCCCTCTCCGGCGTGGATGTCCGCATCATGATTCCGGAGCATACCGACTCCAAGATGCTCGGATATGGCAGTTGCTCATATATCGACGACTGCCTCAAGGCCGGAATAAAAATCTACATGTATCTCCCCGGAATGCTACATGCAAAGACCATGGTGGTCGATGACAATTTCGCAACCGCCGGCTCCGTCAACTTCGACTTCCGGAGCTTCGAAAACAACTTCGAGGGAAACCTGATGATCTACTCGGCCGATGTCAACCGCCGGATGCGCGACATCTTCTTCCACGACCTCAAGACCTCCCGAAAGATCACATCATCCCTCTGGAAATCCCGCCCCGTCCACTCCAAACTCATTGAATCCCTCGTCCGCCTCCTCGCCCCCATCCTCTGAAAAAATAAAATCCACTTGCCGCAAAGGCTGCCGAGTTTTCGTATGAGACCAGCGGCTTCAGCCGCCGCTGGTAATTCTTTCAACTTTCCTTGCTGCAGACTGCGTAAAGATACACCGACTTGTTCTCCCCGACAAGTTTCTGAAGCATATTGAAGGTCTTTGTAGATATGGCAAAGCATCCCTGACTGATGTAGGGAGTGGCAGGAATCGGTATTCCAATTGATATGTAATCGGCGAAAAACAGCGCCTTGTGAATGACAATACCTCGTTTGGCAGCATTGGAGTTGGTTTTGCTCAAACCCTCGATTCTGATACAAGGCATATTGATGTTGTTCAATCTCGAATTGTGCTTCAGTCTATACTCCCCTAAACTCGAACAGTTGCTTCCTACTACATTTGAAAACTTAGGAGCGGAGGCAGTACTTCCGCCCACGTTGCCATGGGCACACTTCGACGATGAAATCAAGGAATCCCTTTTGTTGTCATACACGAAGAATCTTGGTTTTGATGAATCAATGCCAAAATCCACATATATCGACACGTCCTCACCGTGTTTGGCCACTTTGCGCAGTACTTCATTGCCAACCGGACTCTGGCAATGGGCATAAACGACCATCCCCGATAAAAAATCAATAATATAACCGAAGCAATCGTCAGAACCCTTCTTACTTTCAATCTTTTCATTGTCACTTTATTTTATAGTAGTTTCATCTCTCCCTCATAATTTCCATCCTAACTCATGCATTCCCTTCACCTCTTTCAGTATAATTCTTTCCCTTCCGAAACAAGTAAAATCGGCCTGGTGTCCCTTAGCTCGCAATAACTTAGCATTGGCTCCACCACCCAGCGGACTTCATCGCTGTTCACCACAAAGAGTATCTTCCGGGCTACATCAAACTCCCCGCGCTCACGGTGCAGTTCCGCCCTGTTGATAATGGAATCAGGATCATCCCCCAAACGTCTGATAGCGTTATCGTTGGCATCCAGGAAAAGAGCTTTGTCTTCGTTTTCAAACCGCCCACGCAACAAGTATCACGAGGTAGACGAGGCCCGCCTTGCATATGCAA
>CAYMBR010000027.1:0-29418 GCA_964388725.1 uncultured Sangeribacter sp.
AACCGACAACCGACAACCGACAACCGACAACCGACAACCGACAACCGACAACCGATAACCGACAACGATGAAACCTACAAAGACAGTATATTTTTGCAGCAACTGCGGACACGAATCGCCCAAATGGATGGGGCGCTGCCCGGCTTGCGGCGAATGGAACACTTTTGTGGAAGAAAAAGTCTCCACAAAAAAAGATCCCCGACAGAAAGGCTTGCTTGCCACTGAGGGTGCGCGCCCGGTCAAACTTTCCGAAATCCAACCACTCGACGAACCCCGCATCAAGATGCCATCCGAAGAACTCAACAGAGTGTTGGGCGGCGGTTTGGTGGCCGGTAGTCTGACACTGCTTGGCGGGGAACCGGGTATCGGGAAATCCACACTGCTTCTGCAAAACCTGCTCTCCATAAGAAGCCGCCGCATTCTCTATGTGAGTGGCGAGGAATCGGCTACACAACTGAAACTGAGAGCCGACAGGCTTGGGAAGGTGTCGGAAAACACTTTCATTCTCACCGAGACACAACTCGACAAGATTTTCACCCAGATTGAAAACGTCAAGCCTCAATTGGTGGTGGTGGATTCCATCCAGACCATAGCATCCGCCGACATAGAGTCGGTTGCCGGCAGCGTCAGCCAGGTGCGCGAATGTGCGGCATCTCTGCTCCGATATGCCAAGACATCCGGAGTGCCGGTGATTCTCGTAGGCCACATCAACAAGGATGGTGCAATAGCCGGACCGAAAGTACTTGAACATATAGTCGATACTGTAATACAGTTTGAGGGAGACCGCCAATATCTCTACCGGATATTACGGGCTATAAAAAACCGATTCGGAAGCACCAACGAAATTGGTATATTTGAGATGGTGGAAAGGGGCCTGCGAGAGGTGAAAAATCCTTCTGAAATGCTTCTTAGCGACAACCGCGACACCGAAATGAGCGGCATTGCCATTGGCGTGACAATCGATGGTGCCCGGCCTTTCCTTGTCGAGGTCCAGGCATTGGTGTCTTCAGCCGCATACGGCACGCCGCAACGTTCCGTGACCGGCTACGACCAGCGTCGCCTCAATATGCTGCTGGCCGTGCTCGAAAAGCGCGCCCGGTTCAAGCTCGGACAAAAGGACGTTTTTCTCAACATTGCCGGAGGTCTTAAAGTAACCGACCCGGCACTCGACCTTGCGGTGGTGGCAGCTGTCATGTCGTCAAACTTCGATGTCTCAGTGCCACGCAACACCGCTTTTGCCGGTGAGGTGGGCCTTTCTGGTGAAATTCGCACAGTCACGAGAATTGAGCAGAGAGTATCGGAAGCCGCAAAATTAGGGTTCGACACCATTTTCATTCCTACCGGAAATCTGAAAGGCATCCACGACAAATTCAACATCAAGATTATTGAGGTGAATCGTGTCACTGATGTCTTCCGTCATATTTTTCAGCAATAGTTTTGAAATTCAGTCTTTCGCCCTTACTCAAAACAAAATAAAAGACGCGGAGAAATTCTTCGCGTCTTTTATTGTTTCCTTTATTATTTGCTTAGAGGAGTGAGGCAGAACGGCGGATGAACTCTGAGAGGGATGCGCCCTTCAGAAGCCCGCTCTGAAGGAGTGCAAGATCAATGATCTGCTTAACCTTCGGCTGGGTTGATGCATAGTCGCTTACCTTCTTCTCCAGTTCCGAACGAAGCGATGCAATCTTATCATTCTGCTCCTTCATTTCCGGAACAGCCTCTTTCTTGTCCTGAGCCTCCTTTGATGCCTTCGAAATCTCATCGTTGAGCGAAGAGATCTCGCCAAGAATCTTGTCGGCATCATTACCAATTGCCTTTTCAGTATCGGAGATGATGGTCTTCACTGCCGGTTGGTCGGTATTTACAGTCAATGAATAGTTGGCCGGCATATCACCATAGAACGACATACCTGGCTGCATGGCAGCCATATCTTTCATACGGCGCATAAACTCGTTCTGCGTAACCGTGGCGGGTGCTGCATCGGCAGAAATCGATTCAAAACCGACCATAAACTCAGCTTTCTCCACGTTTGGAATCTGCGACTTGAAGAGCT
Organism: uncultured Sangeribacter sp.; assembly: GCA_964388725.1. Lineage (GTDB taxonomy): Bacteria > Bacteroidota > Bacteroidia > Bacteroidales > Muribaculaceae > Lepagella. The sequence goes on from CAYMBR010000027.1 coordinate 2,054, forward strand.
GTGTCAAAACCTCTGTCTGGTTTGCTGTCAGACCGCTACCCTTTTCATCGCTCTTGCGGATAAGACGCTCGGGGGTGTCGCTGTCCACACGCACGAAACCGACATTCTCCAGTTTGGATTCAAGGAGACCCACCATGTGCGGTTCGAGCTGACCATCGAGAAGCAACACGCTATAGCCCTTGACCTCTGCTGCCTGAATGTAGCTGTGCTGGGCTGTCTTGTCGGTGGCATATAGATAAATCAGTCTGCCATCCTTGTCTTTCTGTTCTCCTTCAACAAGAGTATGATACTCGTCAAGTGTGAAATATTTGTCGTTGACATCCTTCAGCAGATAGAATTTGCGGGCGGACTCGAAGAATTTCTCATCCGTTAGCATACCATACTCGATAAAGACCTTGATGTCATCCCATTTCTCCTCAAATGCCTTGCGGTCGGCCTTAAACATGGAGTCCAGTTTCTCTGCCACCTTCTTTGAGATGTAGCCGGAGATTTTCTTGACGGCAGTGTCTGCCTGCAGATAACTACGGCTGACATTAAGCGGAATGTCAGGCGAGTCGATGACTCCCTGCATCAGGGTCATGAACTCAGGTACCACCCCCTCTACTTGATCGGTGACATAGACCTGGTTGCTGTAGAGCTGGATGCGGTCCTTTCTTACGTCAAACTCGTTCTTTATTTTCGGGAAATAAAGTATTCCGGTCAATGTAAACGGGTAATCAACATTCAGGTGAATCCAGAACATTGGGTCATCCTGTCCGGGCATCAGCTCGTGGTAGAACTTCAGATAGTCCTCATCCTTCAGGTCTGACGGTTTCTTTGTCCAAAGCGGTTCGGTGGCATTGATCACCTTATCCTTGTCTGTGTCCTGCATCTTGCCATCTTTCCACTCCTGCACTTTGCCGGAAATGACAGGCACCGGAAGAAAGCGGCAATATTTAGTCAGAAGTGTATCAATCCTTGCTTGCTCAAGGAATTCCTTGCTCTCGTCGTCGATATAGAGGATGATGTCTGTGCCTCGGTCCTGTTTGTCGCACTCCTCCATGGTGTATTCAGGACTGCCGTCGCAAGACCAAAGCACACCCTTTGCACCTTCCTTATACGACAAGGAACGGATTTCCACTTTCTTCGACACCATGAAGGCGGAATAGAAACCAAGTCCGAAGTGTCCGATGATGTTGTTGGCGGTGTCCTTGTATTTTGCAAGGAACTCCTCGGCACCGGAAAATGCAATCTGATTGATGTATTTATCCACATCCTCGCTGTCCATGCCGATGCCACGGTCTGAGACTGTCAGTGTCCCTTTGTCCTTGTCGATGGTGACACGCACATCGAGAGTACCAAGTTCTCCCTTGAACTCGCCGAAAGATGCGAGCGTACGAAGTTTCTGCGTTGCATCCACCGCGTTGCTGACAAGCTCGCGGAGGAATATCTCATGATCGCTGTAGAGAAATTTTTTGATAACGGGGAAAATGTTTTCGGTTGTTACCCCAATTTTTCCTGTAGCCATTTTATTTTGGATTTTATTAGTTCTTTTATTTCTATCAGCACAAACCGTGCCAAAAATAAAACAAAGGAATAGATAAAGGGGATGAATGTGTTAACAATATTTAGGGATAGTGGTGTAAATCGGTGTCCTACGGACACCTGTGTTGTCATATACAATGCCGGGCACGTCTCGCCTAAGGCTCGACGTACCCGGTTACTTATAAATCTACGTCCTGCGGACGTGACACGAATATTAATTGCGTCCTGCGGACGTGATGTTATTTCACTACCTTCTTTTCGCCATTGATGATGTAGATGCCGGGGGCAACGGTTTCGTTGAGTCTGCGACCCTGGAGGTCGTAGATTATGGTTTCACCGTTGTTGTCGACATTCATGCCCTTGACAGCTGAAATCTTTGAGAGATCGAAGACATAAGCAAAGCCATCGTCTGCATAATCCCAGATGTTCTGAACATTCAGAGCTACCACATTAAGATCGGGAGTACCGATGGCACGACCTGACATGAGTTCAGAAACCTCAACTTCAACGTAATCACCTGTGTCTTCGTCATATTCGTAGCTATCATAAGTGATTGTCATATTCTCTTTCATAAATTCCGCATATTCAGGGCTTTTGCTTGCCATCCAATCATACATGGGCTGTGCACTGCCATTGCTCAACACCCAAGAGTTGCTTGCACTATAGACAGAAGTAGAAGCAAGACCTACACCTTCGTTTGCAAGATAAGTTAGGTTAAGGTCATTTTCCCCGTCATATTTTGTATATGTGCCTTTTTCAATATCGTATATCCATACATTATAATGAAATTCTCGCCACCAGGAACCTTCTGACGATACTTCAACCTCGGTTGTGCCACCATAATACTTACCATCAGGCGACAATCTCATCGAATTGAATACGAACGGACATTTTGCAACGAATTCGGCCTGAAGATTGCTCCAATCCAAAAACAGTTCCCACCACTCTTCATACTCTTCATTATATTTAGCCATTGCCGCTTCATATTCAGCCAGCTCCTCATCCGTCATATAATCGGTATAATCAGGAAACTCCAACTGATATCCAGAAGAAATATATGCATTATATGCTTCTTCATACGCGTCATGCTCAGCTTCCGTCATAAAATCCTCATAGCTGGGGTAAGATGGCCCATTTCCTGGATATTCAGGAAAATCTTTAAGTGCCTCTGCATCAGGAATTGTATAACTCCATTCTCCTTCAGAATCCTGAGTATAAAGGATGGGATACGACATAAAACCTGTTGATGTCACCACCTGACCAATGACTACCTTACCATCAGCTGAAATATCTGTGGCTGTGACATACTGCGGCGCACTTCCTGCAATATCTTTTTCGGGATACGGTAATTTTACCGGTGAGCCATAGCCATCTTCAGTGGCATCCCATACACATGGGACAATCATAGTGACATCTTCATCCCATGAGATGGGATTCAGCCACAAGCTTCCGCATATACGGCTTCCATCAGGTGTAATGGCATTGGCAAGATTTGTGCCTTCAGCTGCTTCCTCTGGCACATCAAGATAATACCACTCGCCATCCTTCCAATACTGGGCAGAATCATAGTCGGACGAGCCGACCATTACACCGTTGTTGCTGACAACGTTGCCAATTCCGCATTCAGCAAATTCTCCTTCTGCGATTTCCGACTGGCCATTGGAAAGATTGAAAATCTGAAGATTGTAGTATCCTTCAGAAACTACATAGACACCGTTGGGCGACATGGAATAGAGAAACACATCCTCCAATTTCGCAGGTGTTGCAACCGCAACCTCATCTGCAAAAGCGCAGACAGCGATTGAAGCAATTCCAGCAAGTAAAAATCCTTTCTTCATAAATGTTTGATTAAATAGATTAGTTAATATTTATTTGTCTTCTTTCTCAGAAGTTTCAGTTGTTGCTTCCTTCTTCTTCTCTTCTTTCTCTTCAGCAAACTTATTGTAGCCCTGACCAATCAGAAGATTATACCAGACAAAGAGTTTTTTGATATCCGTGGGATACACTCGTTCACGGTCGAAATCCTCCACCGCCTTTGCAAACTCCTCACGCAGAGCATCATTGTCCATAGATTTTACATCCACAGGCTTGCCTTCCTCCACTGCATACACGCGGTCGAGAATCTCTCCAAGAGGCAGATCTTCGCTCGTGGTATACATTGCAATATCACCCAAACAAACCACTCTGTCGCGCTGACCGAGCGGAAATCGTTTTTTGCTCACCATGTCCTCTACCACAAGTGTGCGTTTGTTGGATGTGAGGATTTTGAATAGACCGGGCTTGCCGGTGATTGAAAGTATTTCTTTCAGCATAGTATTTATTTTTACCTTAATGTCATAGATTGTTAATTATTGATATTATTCCAAAATATAAAGCGTACATCTGATTAGGAAGTACACGATTCCGAAATTACGTAAAGACAAAATATTCCTGTAGAAGATTGTTAATTTAAGTATATAAACAATGGATTTTGTTAAAAAGTTCAAAAAGTTTTTGTTAAAAATTAAATTTTCTTAAATAAAGTTTGGGAATCAATAAATTAACGAATATTTAATTTATCTTAAATTTAATTATTTTTTTTGCCCTTTTCTTTACTTTTGCCACATTTCTCACTTTTTCCCTATCATTTGGGCAGAGGGGTGGTGGGGATCGGAGATGCGGCTAAAGCCGCAAGTTCCATGCCAAGCTTCGGTGGGCGTGGACACGCCATCGCCAATCTGGCGGTAGGGGAACTTGATACGCCGCACATAGCTTGCAGGAAAGATTTGGGACTTGACGCGCCCGCGCACTATATGCGCGCGGCACAGTAATATTTCTTTATCTGACAAGGGTATATTCCACCGAGTCGGTATGGAGCTGAGGCCGAACTGCCAAAGACCCTTCTATAATCTCAATTCTCAACGGTATACGGGCCCCTTTATGCGTCGCCAGTTCATCATAGTCCGCTACTACCCTGACGGGTTTCACATCGCTGGAAAATTCGCTCATCGGCACGTAATAGCTTACCCTCGCTTTCGATGGAAACAGAAGCAAACTCTCCCCCGACGGCACGTTTTTAGCCACCACCGGCACTACGTCTTCCTTTGCCACAAGTGGCTCGACATTTATGTCGACAGTAACCCTCGAAGGTATCAGCCTTACACCGCGCACAGCTCGTAGGTCGGAAGTAAACGAACGGGATTCATCAAGATCCGACTCAACGTATGACTTCGTATATACCCGGTTGAGCGTGTCAAGTACCTCCCGGGGCCCATATGCCACAACACGCGTCGGCACAGACTTCGGGCTTCCTGCCACTACAAATCCGGCTTTGGCATGCGCCGCGACATCCACCACCACCGGTATCGGTTTGCCGGGACGGCTCGTATATATCAGACGCAATGAATCGATGCTTGATGAAAGAATCGACGCATTACCCCCAAAAGACTCCTTGAGTGCCACCATCATGTCCGAACGCGAACAGACAAACTGATCGTTGTCGGCAAGCACACGGAAATCAAGATTGACTGTTGGTGTCCGAAGCCACGCTGTGCGCATCAGGTTGGAGCCCTTGTCGCGTACCTCTACATGTATGTGACGGGGCACGTCGGAAATGAACGTGACGCTATCCGGTTTGTTCGTGATTTTCACGTTCATCATCACGCTACTCTCCACCGAATCATTGAGGGTCAGAATAAGCCAAAACAAGGCGGCTATACCCACGAATATCAAAAACGTGAGGGCACTGCGGAACTTAGAAGAATTCCGGATCGACCGCCACCATTGCTGCAATATTCCAATCCAACCTTGCATCAATCAGAAGCCGGAATTATTGCCGGGGGTTGGGATTTTCAACACCAGCGGGATAGACAGAAGTCTTATCCACCTTGATCACAGTGCCGGGGGCAATCTCAATCATCACAGTCGCGTCAGAAATGTCTTTTATTTTACCATGGATACCACCGGCTGTCACTACTCGGTCGCCATTTTTCATGGCCTCGCGGGCATTCTTGATTTCCTTTTGTTTCTTTTGCTGCGGACGGATCATGAAGAAATAGAAAATCACGATCATTGCCACAATCAAGAGCAGTCCGCTCATACTGCTGCCGCCACCTGATGCGGCCTGTAGAAGAATTGAATTCATATTTTAATTGGTTTTCGATTTTAACTTTGACAAATTGTCATTTTGACAATTTGACATATTGTCATTTTTTTAAGTTATGCGGTTATTTTCTGAGTTTGCCGGTCTCCTTGAGTTTCGTAATCACTGCTGCAAGAAGTCCATTGACAAAGGCTCCACTTTTCGCCGACGAATAGCTTTTGGCTATCTCTATATATTCGTTGAGCGATGCCTGGATCGGAATTTTCGGAAAATTCATAATCTCCGCAAGAGCTGTCTCCATAATCACCACATCCATATAGGCCAGACGGTCGGTTTCCCACTGGTGGGTGTTTAGCGCATCATCTATATATTCGCGATAAACCTTTGCTTTCTTCACTGTGGCCTCGAAAAGTTTAGCCCCAAATTTAGCATCTTCCGGATCCTTATACATGGGGAATACCGGATCATCAATCTTGCCGGCGGGGTTCTCGGCTTTCTCCTCAAACCTTCGGAACGTCTTGATGACAAATTCTCCGATTATGTCGAAATCATCATTCCAGAATACCGATTTTTGCTCCATCATATCAAGGAAATCCTCATCTGTGAAAATGACATGCCGCATCACCTTTTTCCAAAACTCGCAGTCGGAATGAAGGTCGGATGTGGGATCTGCCATATATTCACGATATATTTCAGACTCGGTGATTTTTTGCAAAAGATGCATGATGATATCCCGGTCCTGCTCAACCCATGATATTTTCTTGCTGTCTGCAAATGCCTTGATCTCTTCTGAATGAGTCAGAAGCTTCACAAGTTCGTTGTCGATAAACTTAGGATTGGGATTCATGTCCTCCTCCGTCCGGTTGTAGCGGGAGCGGCGTTCGTCAAGTTCCTCTTCCTGCTGATATGTGAGCTCAATCGGAAGCAAGAGAAGGCGGAAATATAACTCCCGGGCCTTATCAAGACTTGCGCGGAGATCGGCAAGCCCCTCCAGGATATTGTCCTGGCTGGATGCGAACTCCCGGAATGTCTCATTAATCATTTCCTTGGCTCTGTCCACCCCCCTCGGCGAATAATTCTCGTAGTTCTCTGCCAACGAGGCTATTATGGGGTCAGGAGAAATAAACTGTCGGAAAATCTCGGGCCATATGGTCGGTTGCGCAAGCTCATCTGTCAGAAATCTCTTATAAATCGCAGATGCTGTTATCTTCTCCACTATGGAATCTACAGCCAAAGCAAGTGGGAAAGACGATGCATATTTGTTCTTCACCGACTTGATGATGTTGTCGGAATTCAACCGCTGGATGAATCTTGTTTCTGCCAGTGGATATTTCCGGTCGGATTTTCTGATCGATTCGGCAATCCGTATCATCAGATAGAGATAGTCGATATAAAGAGCATAGGCAAAACGCTTTTCCTTGGTCGGGGCAGAAGGCGACGACTGCACGGAAAAATTGTTTTGCACCAAAAAGTAGGAGTAAAGCAGCTGAACCACCTTTATCCTTATTAGGACTCTATTTATCATAGATATTTCGTAGCTAAATATATCTTTTAAATGGCCATCACTCGAAACGGATATTGATTATAAGTTGCAAATTTAATAATTTGTCGCGAATTATACAAAAAAAATCTGTTTTTTTACCGAATTTTCTTTCCCTATCTGCAGAAACTGATGAAAGGCCGAATTTATGTCTTATTTACACATTGCGCTGACGCACAGCCTCATACATCATCACTCCGGCCGCTACCGAAACATTCAGCGAGCTTATTTCTCCTTTGATTGGAATAGCGGCCAGATCATCGGCAAGACGAAGCACCTCGTCGGATATTCCCGTTTCCTCAGCTCCCATCACTATGGCAACAGGCACTGTGAAATCAATATGCGTATAATTTTGGGCCCCTTTTTCTGTTGCCGCCACTATCTTATAGCCATTCTCCTTCAATTGTCTGACTGCTTCAATAGTTGTGCGTTCCCGACAGACCGGTATGTGAAACAATGCTCCGGCCGATGTCTTGACTGCATCCGCTGTTATCGACACCGAATTATGCGATGGGATGACTATGGCATCCGCATCCGCACAGCAGGCCGTACGCGCTATGGCTCCGAAATTTCTGGTGTCTGTCACTCCATCAAGAACCACCATCAGCGGAGTGCGCCCTTCCTCATACAACATCGGTATGACGTTTTCAAGCCTCTGGTAAGGCACTGCAGCGAGTATCGCGATGGCTCCCTGATGGTTTTTCATCGTTATCCTGTTCAGTTTCTCCACTGGAACTCGTCTCACGAGCACTCCATAATGCTTGGCGATGGCAAGGAGCGCTTTCGCCAAATCTCCATTGAGATCCTTTTTCACGAGTATCTTGTCGATATCTCGTCCTGCCTCAATGGCTTCTATGATGGCTCTCAGGCCAAATATGTAGTCGCCGTTGTTCAATGTTTTTGGGTTTAGGGGTTATCGTTCGTTTTATTGGTCACTTACGTGGATGGGCTCAGCCGTTAAGAAGAGATTTGGCATTCGAGAGTGCCGCATCGTTGATTTCTCTGCCTGAAAGCATTCGTGCTATCTCCCGGACTCGCTCCTCCTTGTTGAGCACTCGCACATGGCTCACCGTTCGCTCTTTATTGTCTTGTTTATACACCAAGAGATGTGTTTTTCCTTTGACTGCAACCTGCGGCAGATGAGTGATGGCGAGCACCTGCATTCCTGATGCTATGTCGGCCATCATCGTGCCCATCCTGTCGGCTATCTCTCCTGATACTCCGGTATCTATTTCATCGAAAATTACTGTCGGCAACTTCAGTCTGCTTGCAGTTATGGCCTTGATGCAGAGCGTAAGTCGCGCCATCTCACCGCCCGACGCCGTCTGCGAAATAGGCATGAGCGGTTGGTTCTTATTGAAACTGCACAAAAACTCCACCGTGTCTTTGCCATCTCTTGTCAGCTTTCCCTGCCGCAGACTCACTTCTACTTTAAGATTTTTAAGACCCAGGCCGCGGGCATTTTCGGTCAAAACTTTCGTAAACCGCTCAGCGGCATCAATTCTGGTTTTGCTGATTTCCCCCGCTTTCTTTTTAAGCGACTCTCCAAGTGTCTTTGCGTCGGCTTCGAGTCCATTCAAAAGCGCTATTTGATCGGCATTGCCACCCTTTTCATGCTTGAGTCCCTCATAGAAATCCACAAGCTGGTCGTAGTCTTTCAATTTGAAACGTTTCACTGCCTCATAAAGCTCCTTTAGTCTTGCATCGGCCTGGGCAAGACGCATAGGATCCGATTCTATGCCTGATGCCATTCGTGCTATGGTCTCGCCTATATCTTTCAATTCAATGCGCAGAGAACTCAGACGCTCTATTATGAAAGGTTCATTCGACTCCTCTTGCGACGAAAACAGCGACATATCCACTCCTCTGAGTTTTTCTGCAGCTTCCTCTATTAGCCTTAGGGCTGAGACATCCGCCTGCGTAAGGGCGTTTGCCGACTCGCTGAGCCTCGTCCTGATGTCATCTGCATCTGAAAGAAGATCGTAGGTCTTCTCCACCTCCGCAAGTTCTCCCCTCTTTGGATTCAACTTGGCAAGTTGCTCAAGTTGGAATGCTCTTAACTCCGAATTCTCTCGGTTGCGCTCCATTTCCTCCCTTAGCTTCTTTATTCTTCCATGCAGGGAAGCAAATTGTGCAAACTCCTCCTTATAGTCAGACAATAGGGCCCCGTTGTCGGCTATGGAGTCAATGATTTGAAGTTGGTAGTCTGGTTGAGAGAGTAGCCTGTTGGCATGTTGGGAATGAATGTCCACCATCCCTCCGGCTATTTCTACAAGAAGAGGCAATGTCACCGGAGTGTCGTTCAGAAAAGCCCTGCTTCTGCCATTGGCTGATATCTCCCTTCTCACGAGAATCTGGCCATCATTCCAGTCAAGGTCATTCTCTTCAAAAATTGGTTTCAGCGACTCCGAAACATTGTCAAAGAGCCCTTCCACTACCGCTTTCCCCTCCCGGTTGGCAAGCACCTTCGAATCAGACCTTTCTCCCATCAGCAAAGATATGGCTCCCATCAGAACCGACTTCCCGGCTCCGGTCTCACCCGTCAGTATGGTCAGACCTTCACAGAGGTCTATCTCTTCGCTGTCGATGAGTGCATAATTATGTATTGACAATTGGCGTAACATCTTAGGGTTAGGTTGTTAATGGTTTGGACTTTCTTATTCGGGACCTTTGCGGATTTGCTGCAGCCGTTCGTTTTCTGCCGGATATATCGGCTGCAGCAGCTTGTAGACGGCTTCCCTTTCTGTCTGCGGTGCTTTGGAATACACATTCACAAGTTCATCGAGCTTCGAGTCTCTGAATATCGAAAGCGCTGCCGACATAGGGTCCGCCTGGTATATCTTCTGAATGGCATTGAGCGATTCTGTGATGACAGCTCTCCCCTTGTCGGGCGATGTCACCATCTCGTCAAGTCCTTTGCGGTGATAGTCATATAGAAGCTGTCGTATTGCAGATGTGGATGGTTGGGTGAATGAAGTCAACACTCCACTTCTGTTTTTGGGATCTTCAAACGCCTTCCATCCTATTTCTCCAAGACTCTGGGCCGCCTGCACTATCGACTCCGCACGGTCGAAATATGCCTGCCCGCCCATGGGCGAAAAACTGTCGAAATCAAGCGCAAGGAACAGATAGGCATAATAGTTGAGAATGGCCGTCAGATTATTTTCTATTGTCGTTTCATTGAAAATAATCGGTTCTCCTTCCCTATATTCAAAACTTACCCTGTTGTCTTTGAAATTGAAAAGAGTTGTCGTATAGGTGGAATTATATACAGGTCTTGAAAGCTGCACCTGGAGGTCGCCGGTAATGCGGTCGTCGGTATATTCGCTGACCGTCAGATAAAGACGACAGTCGATTTTCTCATTGTTGGCAAACGTTGCATTAGAGAATTTCGTCTCATTCATATATTCGGTGACCGCCTCTTTAAGAGTTTCAAATACAGATTTGCTGCCACCCTCTATCTTCTGCGCATTGACCTCAACTTCACAGTTGAATTCCTGAGCAGAAATAAAAATAGGCAAAATTGCCATAAATATGAATAAGACAAACCGATAAAACATTTAAATTTTAAAATTAAGAATTAAAACACTACCAATAAAATAAACATATAAACCATAAACCTATAAACCTCAACTTTTGCTTGCGAAAGTTGGATTATTCACTATTCACTTGCCATGATGGCATCAAGGATATCGGATGCTACCTCCCGCTTTGATTTTGCCGGATATTCAGTTTCGGTTCCGTCGGCCTTCAATATAGTCACCTGGTTGGTATCCTTGTTAAATCCGGCAAGTGGATTGCGTAGCGAATTCAGCACTATCATGTCGAGATTCTTGTTTTTTATCTTTCTCAGCGCATTCTCTTGCTCATGGTCTGTCTCCAATGCAAAACCGACAAGGATTCTATCACCCTTTTTACCTCCCAAAGTGGCTGCTATATCAGGGTTTTTCACCAGATGCAGTGTCATTCCCTCAGTGTTTTCTCTCTTTATCTTGCTCTCTGCCTGTGTCTCTGGTGCGTAGTCTGCCACTGCAGCCGATAATATTGCAATGTCACAGTTTTCAAAATTTTCCTCTGCAGCAGCAAGCATCTCCTTCGCGCTTCTTACATCAACCCTTGTTATTGCCGGATTACAAGTCTGAAGACTCACCGGGCCACATATCAAAGTCACTTCTGCACCTCTTGCAGCAGCCTCCTCTGCCAGTGCAAACCCCATCTTGCCACTTGAATAATTGCCGATGAATCTCACCGGGTCTATGTCTTCATAGGTTGGGCCTGCTGTGACAAGGACTTTTTTGCCTATCAGTGTTTCTTTTTTTGCAAAATATGCTTCCACTCTGCGGAGTATCTTCTCGGGCTCCTCCATCCGGCCTTTGCCGGAGAGATGACTTGCAAGCTCTCCACTTGCGGGCTGGATTATTTCCACTCCATCATGCTGAAGGGTGGCAATGTTTCGCTGGGTTGAAGGATGAGACCACATGTCGAGATCCATCGCCGGTGCCACCATCACATGGCTCTTGGCCGAGAGATATGTGGTGACAAGCATATTGTCGGCTACTCCGCTTGCCATCTTGCCTATTGTCGAGGCTGTTGCGGGTGCAATTACCATCAAGTCCGACCAAAGGCCAAGATCCACGTGTGAATGCCATTCGCCTGTGTTGGCAGCAAAGAATTCCGACACTACCGGTTTGCCGCTTAGAGCAGCCAGCGTTGCCGGAGTTATAAACTGCTTTCCATTGGGAGTTATCACCACCTGCACCTCAGCTCCGGCCTTAATCAAAAGGCGCAGAAGGAATGCACTCTTATATGCAGCAATCCCTCCTGTGATACCGAGCACAATATGTTTACCCTTCAGAGTCTGCATATTAGCCTTTCTTGGAAAATTCATATTGCAGCCGGCGCAACTGATCCTTTGTTTCCTTGGGAAAATCTCCTTGAAGTATCCACTGTATGAATCCCGGTTCGTGGCGCACTACGTCTTTCACTTTTCTTCCCTTGTTCTTGCCGAAATTGAATATGGGCTCTTTGTTGTCATCATATACCATTCGCCCTGCAAGGTCCACATTTCGCCCACCGGATGAGAATTCCGACAATGATTTGACATCGTTTTTCAACTCAGGATAGCGTTCGAGCTGACTGAGAAGCACCTCGTATGTTGCTCTTGTGTCGGCGAAGGCTGAATGCGCATCGTTGAGTTCCTTTCCGCAGTAAAAACGATAGGCGGCCACGAGCGTTCGCTGCTCCATCTTGTGAAAGATACCCTGCACATCGATGAAATTGCGGCTTGATACATCAAAAGAGAGTCCCGCGCGTCCGAACTCCTCTATGAGTAGAGGCACGTCAAATTTATTTGAGTTGAATCCCGCTATGTCACAGTCTTCAAACAAATCATGGAGCGACTTGGCAATCTGCCGAAAAGTAGGCTCGCCTTTGACATCATCATCAGTTATGTGGTGCACGGCGGTACTCGCCTCCGGGATATGACGCTCTGGATTGATGCGACGTGTCTTTTCCTCGGTATGTCCATCCGGGAAAAGTTTTATCAGAGAAATTTCAACAATTCGATCGGAAGTAACACTCGTACCGGTGGTCTCCAGATCAAAAAATATTATAGGACGTGTTAAATTCAGTTGCATTTCTTATCTTTAACTCTTAACTCATGAACCTCGACTCTCGACTCTCGACTCTTATTCAATAACCTGCATCGGCATCTGAAGCATCACTACATCCTCATCCTCTTTCTGCTCGAAAGGCACGAAAAGACCGGGACGACCCGGATCGGAGAGCTTCACTACGACAGACTCCCCGGGAAGATTATTGAGCACTTCCATCATGTAGGATGAATTGAATCCTATCGACATCGGATTGCCTTCATAGGAGCATGGGATTCTTTCATCTGCCTTGGTGCTATAGTCAAGGTCCTGCGCCTGGAGATGCACCTCGTTGTCTTCAAGCGACATCTTGACAAGACTCGATGCTTTGCTTGCGAATAGAGCCACACGGCGCATACCGCAGAGAAGCGACTGGCGGTCTATTGTCATCTCATTGGGATTGTCGGTGGGTATAACACGGTTGTAGTTGGGATATGTTCCCTTCACAAATCTGCAACCAAGACGGAAATCTCCGAAACGGAATATGGCGCTCTTCTCATCTTTCTTCACCATCACCATCCCTGTCTCCTTGTTGATCAGCGAACGGAGTATACCCGCCGGTTTGCCGGGCAGTATAAACGATGTCTCGCGGTTGGGTTTATATTTGCTGTTGGTGTATCTGACAAGCTTGTGTGTGTCACTCCCTACGAAAGTGATGGAATCTTCATGGAAGTCCCAGTAAACGCCTGTCATCATCGGACGGATGGTCTCCTGGCTGATCGCAAAGAGCGTGTAGTCAAGTCCCTGAAGTATTACGTCTGCCGGGATGGCCATTTCCACTGAGAGCTCATCTGTGTCAAAGTCTTGCGGATACTCGGCTGCATCTACTCCCATAAATTCGAAATGTCCGCCGGGAAAACGAAGATCCACTACTCCCCGATCACTGATTTCAAACGTGAGATGGAAATTCGACACCTCCTTCACCACATCCATCAGCCTTTTGGCATTGATGGCTATCTTGCCATCCACATCTTGATTGGCAATTTCCATTTTTGCCGTCATCACGGTCTCCTGGTCCGACCCCGTGATGTAAAGAGTATCGCCCTTCACCTCAAGTAGGAAGTTGTCCAGAATGGAAAGGGCATTCTTTGCGTTCACTACCTTGCTGACAGACGATATCTGCTGCTGAAGGGTTTTTCCATGCACATTGAATATCATATATTTATCAAATTTAATGGTTTCTTGTCAATTAATCTACAAAGATAGAAAAAAAATTTGGAATAAGCAAAAAAATCCGCACTCATATGAGTGCGGATCTTATTTGGCTTCTTTTGATTTTAATTTTCTTCCTCAACTTCTGCAATGACGCATACTGGAACTTCTGCGTTTACATCGCGGTGGAACTTGACAGTGCAGACGTATTCGCCTACGACCTTGATCGGGTTCTTCAGAGAGATAAGCTTGCGGTCGATGTCATGGCCAAGTTTCTTGAATGCCTCTGCTATCTGAGCTGCGCCTACGCTGCCATAGATAACGCCATTGGCACCGGTTTTGGCTTCGATAGTCAGAGCTACGTCCTTGATTGCGTCTGCCTGGCTCTGTGCCTCTGCAAGTATAGCGGCAATCTTATGCGCACGCTGACGAAGGTTCTCCTTCAGCTCCTTGAGGTTGGCATCTGATGCGATGACTGCCTTGCCCTGGGGAATAAGATAGTTGCGGCCGTAACCATCTTTCACTTCCACTACATCGTCCTTGTAGCCGAGCTCGACTACGTTTTCTTTCAGAATAAGTTTCATTATAGCTTTCGTTTAAATGGTTATTACTTCATAAGGTCGGTCACGTAAGGAAGAAGCGCGAGGTGACGTGCACGCTTAACGGCCTGAGCCACACGGCGCTGGAATTTCAGTGAAGTGCCGGTGATGCGGCGGGGTAGAATTTTGCCCTGCTCGTTGAGGAACTTCTTGAGGAATTCGGGATCCTTATAGTCGATATACTTGATACCGCTGCGTTTGAAGCGGCAGTATTTTTTCTTGCGTGTATCTACTGTCAGAGGAGTAAGATAACGGATTTCGCTGTTTGCTGCCATGATTAAGCCTCCTTGTTTTCTGCCTCGGCTGGTGCCTCAGCTGTTTCACTTGCTTTCTTTGCTCTCAGGTTGCGACGCTTTTCTGCGTATTCCGCTGCATATTTGTCGAGGCGGAAAGTAAGGAAGCGAAGCACTTTCTCATCGCGGCGGTAAGCCACTTCGAGTTGTTTCACCAGTGTCGGTGCTCCCTCGAATTCGAGAAGGCAATAGAAGCCTGTTGATTTCTTCTGGATGGGATATGCGAGCTTGCGCAGGCCCCACTCCTCTTCATTGACGATTGTAGCGCCACTCGCTGTCAATACGCCTTTGAATTTTTCTACCGCTTCCTTCATCTGTTCGTCAGACAAAACGGGAGTTAAAATGAAAACGGTTTCGTAACGATTCATACGTGTTTTGTTGTTATTTGGTTAATTATCATCGCTTTTCGCACTCATCCCAACGACTTTGCCCGAAAAGCGATGCAAAATTACAAAAAAATTCCGAATCTTGCAATTTTTTTTTAGCTTTTGATTACTTTGATTACTTTTGATTACTTTGATTACTACCTTCTCGTAAAGGATACTGTCAAATCATAGAAATAGGGATTATGGATAATAACTTGAGTCTGTTGACCAGACGTACACGCATTGATAGTACGAAATCGACAACGAACCGTATGGTTGGTATTCGATGATGTTCCAACCTCATTGCTACCTTCCGAACTATAAAGATAGTTGTATTCTTTCCAACTTACCGTCTTTATATAGGAGATAGCAGGTGCCCCATTGTTTGCCGTGAAAAGCGACGGTCCGGTACTTACCACAAGTGTACCAATCGGGTTGTTCTCCATATCCTGAGGATTAGCTTCAAGCTGGAACTGCAGTGGAAACATCTCCTCACCCAGACCATCAGGCAAATCAAAGTAAACAGTAAAATCCTGACCTGAAGCATTCGACACAACATTCTGCGTTATAGTGCCAGGTCGCTGGTTATATGATCCGGCATATACATTACCATTACTCATCGTCCACGGAGTATGAAGCACCAGATTTATCGTGCGACCCAATCCATTGCCATCAAACACAGTAAACGACTGACTCTGGTATTGTGCCGTTGGCTCGTTGGGAGTAATTTTTATGGCTACCCATTCAGTGCCACTTTCGTCCGTATAGGTGGTTTGTGTATATGAGTTTATCACAGATCCCGTCTTCAATCCCTCACTTATTTGCACTGCATTATTACTGGCAGTTGGGTTTGTGCCATGGATATTCGTCAGATATCTGTAAAGGAAGGTTTGAGGCTCTTGATTTGTAAATACAAAACTGGTTTTGTTGACAAACAACATGTTTTCACCATCCGAGACATTCGGCATTGTCAGTGTTTCCACGTAAGAGGAAATATTGTTGTAAGGCGGATGGTCAATGGCTTCCGACGGTGTCGCCGCTCCCGTGGAATGGACTGAGTTAATCACCACATTGAAATTATAATTGCGCAAAATGTCGTAAAATCCAAACAAACCATCCGTATTGTTGGTCTCTCCCAAGTCTATCTTGTAATAATCAATACGTGTATCAGGATTCGAAACTCCACTTCCATAATATCTGCCCTGCACTATCATATAGGTGTAGTTGAGCGAATTGAATGGATGTTCAAAGATATATTGAGCACTACGACTCCACAATACATTTGCTGTATTACTTCCATGTTGAAAATTGTTTATACCACGAACGGTTGTCTCGCTATTGCTGAAACCAACATTTCCTGGCATAATTCCCTTGTAGATCTGACTTGCATCTGAATATTCAATCATATGATCATTGCTTCCAAGCAACTGGGGTATTGTCATTTCGCCCATATTGAATGGTGCAATTGTACCTGAAGTCGGCACACTCACCAACTTAAATCCAAACAATTCAAAGTTATCATCTTTTTCTTCGACAGTGATTTTGGCAAAGTTTCTGATCATTGGCACATTGGTCAGTTTTGTTACTACAGACGCATCCAATGTTTCGCTGCCGTCAGCATTTGTTGTTGTCACAAAACCATTGTCAAACTCAAGACGGTTCCAATACGCCTCATCATTGGTTACAATTGTAGGCAACAAACTTGCTTCCGATCCGAAATTGACTACACTGACATATTCACGGGACAACATCAGATGAAGGATTCGCGGTTCATTGGTTGAGTTAAGTGTCACAGTAAATCTTACTTGACCTGTAGTGTTTGTAGCGTCAATTAGCAACGCCTGATATACATTTCTTATATAACTGTTGGTAGCATCCGTACCCTTAGTAAACTCAAGAAGAGTCAATTTTAGATTGCTCCCTGGAGTCTCTCCAAGTGCTCGTGTTCCGGCTGCGACGATATCTGGAACATCCAGCGACCCGGTGATAGTAAACGTATCACCGACCACCTGCGGCTGCTCCGGGCATTCTAATGCCAGTTCCTCCTGCGAGCAAGAGGAATTGGCCAGCAACACCCCCATCATCATTATATATGATATATACTTTCTGACTTTCATCTGATTATATATACTTTAAATCAATTATGGATTTTTCGGCATATCGCCGAGAGTATAAGTATAGTTATTGCCATTTGGCGTTATGACATAATCTGATTTCTCTTCCCAGAACCACTCATCATAGACACCGCGAACAAAACAAGTACTGTTAGTATTATCACTAAGTGTTATGGTTCCATCACTATTTACCGTGCACTGTCCTTGCGCTGTCCAGTAATTACTGCCTATTGCAAAAAGCACCGGTATCTTCTTAGTACTTGATAAACTGATTATAAATTGCAATTCACCATATGTTGGCAGCCTCCATCTGCCAGCCGGGCAATTCAGCTCCTGATATGTTGCCATTCTCCTTCTTGCAGCATCTCTATTGACAGCTGTTGTTTTACCATAAGAAGAAGCTACCCTAAATTTAGGTGCTATACGCATTTTATATTGAATATCTTGACTTTCAATAGTGGGATAATAATAAGTTAATCGTCTGCTTGATGTATTAGGGTACAAAGCTCCTGCTGTCCTACACCAATTTCCTGCAACAGTTCCATTAGAAGTTGGTATTGCCATATCAGGATATGATGTTGGATTCCCAGAAGTAGTAGCTGAACTAAGATTATTGTTATAATAATCTGTTCGAGGATCTCCTATATTGTATTCAGTACCCTCATCAAAGCTTGACACATTAATAATGTACATATTAGGATTTGAATTATCTCCAGTACCAAGCTCATCTGCAACAGAACCTAAATCATTTGTACTATTGCTATAAATACCTGGATAATTATTAACAAACACATTGCCACCAGCTCTTGAAGAACCATTTCCTGGATTTCTCATCGGAACAATATATATAGCGGGTCGCTGAACCACCGTTACGTTCTCACTATATGTTGCATCATCCAAATGTCTTATGGTAAATTTTATAGTATCGCATGAATAGGAGTTCTCATCAGATGGAACATATCTTGTTATCGATTCTTTTACTGTGTTTAAATCTGTATTGGTTGCATTTTTTGTCAAATTTACTTCTTGATTGTTACTATTATATGGTATCCAAATCTTAAGAGGATGATAAACTCTTACAAACAATTGATTGTTGATTTCATCCCTTCGGGCTGTCACAGAACACAAAGTATCCGTTGCTGTGTTTGAATTTCCGATTTGTGTTTCATTAATTGTAAAATGTACTACAGTTCCTTGGTTGTCATCATAAAAATTGAATCGGTCGTATGTAATCGACTCGTCTACAATCTCCACAGTGTGGGACGTGTAGAATGGTATTGTGATTTCCTCCTCGTTGTTAGCAGTGTAGATATTCGGTGAGACTACCAGATAACGAGTGTCTCTCATATTGACATCAATATCTTCTTTACCCCATTCTATGACCTGATACGACAAATCCTCCACCTCCACTGGGCTCTCCGGCTGAAGGCTACCAAGCATACCTACATTCAAGTTTACTGTATACGAATAGTTCTGGGCTATAGAGAAGAGTTGGTTTACAGGTACTTGATAATAGAACGAGAGATACTCTTGTGATCCTTGTTTTCTCCATGGTACAATCAGCGTCATGAAAGTCTGATGCATCTCTGATGGAGAGTTTTCCCACTCATTTGGATATGTATACAATGGTGTGTCAATGGAATAAGGATATTCGGAAGTACCTGTATTAGTCAAGGTGCGTACAGCTCCTGTATTTCTTGTTGTGATTTTGAAATATGATTCTTCATTTGATGGTTTCCAGTTCATACCGGGAGCGGCCACACAATCTTTCACACCGTTGTCCAACAAAACAGTCATTCCGCCACTTGCAGCCTGTGGAATCCAGGTCTCTCCATCTTGTTCCACTGACTCAGGTATACTGATGTTCAGGCGGATTTTTGCAGCAGCCCTATAGACTATGGTTATACCGGATGCTGACTCATCTTTTCCGTTAACGCTATAAGTCACAGAACCTTCACCTGCCATCACAAAAGAATCCTGCACTTTCTTGCTATCAAAAGTTGAAGAAACCTGGAGGTTTTTAAGTGTATTGACTGAAGGATTAGCTGGAACTGATTCCGGATTGGTGAGGTTGCACACTACATACATACGACAACTTGATCCAGATACTCCATTGAAAAGTCCATCACGCATCTCTTCGCTTATCTGCATCTGCACAGTCGTTGTCTTAGTGGTGTTTAATTCCGTAAACACTTCATATGCCACGGGCACCGCATCATCGCCAGCTGTTGAAGGATAGAGTGCAACAAGGACATTGCTTAGCAACGACTCATTGTTGCTGTCGTCGTTTACACGTGTGTAGTCTTCGCCATTTCGCAGCGTGATAGTCACCATTCCCTTCGTCTTGTCAAACTGGTCACCGTGAATGTCGTTAGAATCCTCACATCCCGACAATATCATGGCCGGAACGCAAAGGATAAGCGGTATGAAATATCTTGTCAGATTCCTAAACATGGTCTGAATTATTTTTTTGTTATTGAGGATTCTGAATAATCTTGAAATAGTCATAATTCGGATTTTGGCAAATGTCGATGGTTTTATATTGTCCATTCACCAAAAGAATTATCTGAAGATATGCAGAACTCTGTACCTGCGGGGTTTCATTTACAGTCACAATGCTCAACGTCGATAGAGTCTTGCCATCCACAAATCCGGATATCGTCTCAACCTGTTTTCCATCGGCATCAAGAAACATGAATGCACCCGGATTGTCGATAGGAATTAGACTTGCCGTCCATTCGACACCTTTGGGGTCGTTTATTCCGAAAGTACATACCAATGGCACCGGATTGCCGTCATGCCAAGGTTGTGATATAACCCATCCCTCAGACATATTCAGAGATGTATTATCAGCATATCCGCTCCAACTTATTGATTGACTAATTGTCTCAGTCTGTGTGTAATCAAGAGTATAGGTCTCCTCTGTCCAATCCTCCACTTTAATTGTCACATCCACCGGCAATCCAAGTCGCACTTCATTAACACTTAATGTGTAGATATGATTGCGGAGTATGCAGGGAATAGTCTCTACATCATCAGCCTTATTAAAATCGAATACTTGATCTTCATATCCAGACATAGGGACAACGTACTCGACCTCCTCTCCCGGTTTTGTTTCAACAGTGATTAAAAAGGCGGGGAGTGCTTGAAACATCTCTTGTTCTGGCACATAACCTATTCGAACGTTATTATCGTCACTCTTCCTACCAAGTTTGAAGATATACCCGTCTGTATCTGAGTCGGAGTTAGAGTTTATGTGGTAGTCTTTATGAATCTGCTGTCCATCTACATATTGATTTGCATTACTTGGCAAACAAAATGCAAGGTCAGTCTGCGATTGAAAATTTACCTCTGAAATACGTGGATATCCATTCACCTTGTCAGCTATGTTGTCTTCAACCCTTACCTTGGCAAGGGCTCTCAACATACTGACCTCTCCGAGAAAAATCTGTTCTCCCATAGTACTCCTCAAAAGGGTCTCTCGAGATATATTGAAATAATTTGTTCCGAACATAGGGATATATCCTTTATACAATCCGTCCACGTAAGAATCACCCTCATTATGATTGTAGATTTCGTTCATATCAAATCCCCATAGTTCGGCTCTATCTATTATTTCCTTGAATGTAGACGCCTCTGTATTGCTATTACGTAGATGAGCTTCAAGATTCTGGAATCTACCTCCGTTTGAACCGTAACTGTAGCAGTTTGCGAGTATCAATATTCTAAGGTCTATTGAATTATCTGTATCGGTCAATCTTTCGTCTATTTCGTCCCTATCCACCGTCATCGTTATGGTATAGAAACCATTCAAGCCAGTTATCATCTCGTATGAATCAGAGGAATTTGCAATATTTGTATTCATTGCTATCAACGGCGCATTATCACCTTTGCCCATAAATATATATAGCCCCAAATCGCGAGTGTAAATCTGATCCTCAAAAACATTCCATTCGCTATCTAATTCACCATGGAGGTCATCAGTGCGAGTCCTTGACAGAATCCCACCGGTCTCCATATTGAACTGAAGCAGTATTTTGTCGGAATCATCATTCTGTATCGGAGGACAGTCCGGCAAGTCCTCGTTGATCAGGCTGCACCCTCCGCCCGTCAGCATAGCAACGGCAAGAAGAGATGTCGACAAGACCTTCATCAGAAACTGATTTCTCTTGATACTATATTTATTCTTGATGTTCATAGTTTAAAATACAGTGTTCTGCGGAGGCACCACTGCCCAACTGTTGATGTAGATAATTGTGTTCTGATACCAGTTGCTGTTGGAATCGATGAAAAATATCATGGAGTAGTCGTCCTGACGATCAAGATATTCCTGGTCGGAGAGGTCGCCATAGTGTCCCTTCACAAGAAGCAGATAGTCTACAAGCGGTATCCGGATGATGTCGCGATCATCCCAGTTGCGGTGCACTGTTAGCGTGGCATCACTGTCGGCCATCAGCCTGCCGGTGGAGAGGTCAAACCGCAGGGATGACACAGTGGTGATTGCGCGCACCTGGTCGCCATCCTCAGGAGATGTAACCTGACCGTAGACCACGTCCCACGGTTTATAGGTGATAAGCGGGGAGTTGACGATGTTGTTGTTCCAGTCCATCACGCCATTGTTGTCGGTGATGGTGACAGTAAAATCCCTGTTGTCGATAGGACTCCCGTCAAGATGCTGGAGCATGAAAATTATATTCTTGTTGTCGCGCATCAGCGGAATGGTCACTGTCTTGTAGCTCGGTTTGTTTTCGTCTATTTCATATTTCACATCACCTACATATCCATGGTAGAGATTACCGAGATTTATGTCGGAGACATTTTCGCCATCCTTGCTGATGGTGTTTAGTTTCACCTCCAACTCCTCCTTAGAAGTCGGGGCGTAGGTGGCAAGATCGAAACCGGCATTTTCATAAAGACCGCACCATGAAACAAAATCATACTGCCCATCCTCGAGCGGAGTCTCAAGATAGAAATCCTTATCAGCGAGTTCAGGGCCGTTGGCGGAACCGCTCCAAACGAAATTTCCACTCTTGTCAAAGGCCCAGACATTGACAGAGGTCACCTCATGGGGAAAAGCGTCGGCCCACTTAAGGTTGTAGTCGTAAACGAAGCGAATCTGCAGTTGGGCCGGACATGGCTCCAGGTCTTCGTTGACCCAGCCGCAACCTGTCAACGCCAATCCGGCAATGGCAATCAGTGGCAACCTCAGCTTGGTTTTCATTTGTTGTATATGCATGATTAATCTTTTTTTTAGAATTATGTGGATACCCGCGGCATCCGATGGTGAACTGTGGGGGTCTCACCCCCCACAGCCCTGAGTATGGTAGTTATCAGAGTTTCACACTCTGGGTCGGAACGACAGCCCACTTAAGGATGTTGACACGATATTTAACATAGTAAGTCTCTGTATCTGCCGGCGGAACGATAGGATCAGTAGAATCGGCTATTGCTGAACCAAGGCCTTCAATGCCAGTAACATTTACGCTATATGAATGGTTACGAACCATACCGAAGTCACCTACGTGAACATATTTCCATTCAATATCGGTTTTACCCTCCTGGCGGTTGAGATTTCCGTTTCTCCACCATCCATAGTGCTGAATGGGAATGTTGAAATATGCCATGCCTTTTTGATACAAAGATGCTGCCCCAATCTGCTGATAGAGGTTGTCATTTGCTTCTTCAAGAGTAATTACTGGAACTCTATTGACGGTATTACCTTCGTTATCTATATAAGTTGGGCTTGCTACAATTGCTTGATATCCATTGCCAGAAGCAATGTATAGCCTGGAATCACCGGTAGAGGTAACATTACTTTTTAATTTCAAAGTTCTCAGACGAGCTGCAACTTTGTTTGTCTTATTTTCTAATGTGTTATCCAAAACTGACGGAGCGCCAATTTCAACAAATGGTAAAATTTGCTCTTTAGTTGCAGGTGTGAAATTAATACCATTGGTGCTATAATATAATGAAGAACAAGCTGAAATCATTCGACTTACTATATCTTCACAACCTGTGATTTCGCTGACACCTGTATAGGATCCACCTGACTCTGTACTTGGGAAATATACCAAATCTTTACCGGCATTGCTTTTATTATAGGTATAAAAAGTCTGATTCTCATATGTCGTATTATTTACTGTGACTTCGTATTGGCCTACAATAATTACTGATGCAACAGCAGCACGTGGGTTACCGCCCTGTGTTAAAGCTCTTGAACCAACAGTAGTAGGCAAGAAATACTGAGTTTTATTAGTGCTATCGAAATCAAATCCCTTATCGCCCGTAAATAAATCATCATATGTATAGTAAACCTGGTTGCTCTGCTTTTCTACATCTGAAGACACTTCCGGATAGTTTTCTGTAAAATATGCCGGAGACATTCCCCAATATGAACGATGATATGAAGGAGCATTCCATTTCCATTGAGTAGCTGTTTCTTGAGCAGAACCTTCATAAGTAAGATCGCCTACAATCGGACCTTCTGTTATAATTTTATTTAAGTCTCCGAATGAGTAGCTGTCGGCAAGAATAGTACCATTTGCAGATTCTTCACGGAAACTCTTGATCATAAACATTGATTTTGCTTCTGCATTGACAGCCCATTTTTGAGGCTTAAATGTAAGACTTACTGTTGTTGGATTGGATACATCACCCGTCTCAGAATCGACTTCAGGAGATGTTGTGGTGAAATCACTAATTTCACTTTGTGCAAGTTCAAATGTCAGTTTGGAAGCGTACCTGTCAACATAAATATCCATGGCAACGTTTGTTGAAGCTTCTGCCTCTTCGTATGTCTCCTTAAGTTGGTCATCTTCTATATTAACTGCAACTTGGAGATTTTGGTTGTTGTCGTAATATACAGAGTTCGACATTGCAAAACCTCTGTCCGTTTTAAAAGCTTGTCTCTCCACAGTCTGAATAGATTGGAGGTCAGACTGAAGTGACTGGGGCGCTATAGGATTGATATAACAAATCACTTTTTGGGGTTCATTGCTGGATTTCGGAACCTCTACCAGAACTACAGTTGATGCATACTTATCAACAGTGTTGGCATCACCATTTTGCCAAGTAAGAGTGGAACCATCGACATTTACCAAATTACCTACCACGTTGCCATTGGCATCGTAGAAAACAAAATAGACATTTGATACTGCAGACTCATCTGCGGTACCCTGGTCAAAGTCTGTAGCAGCACTTGGGTTTCCACCAGTTGTATCTGCTGCCCTTGTAAAGGCATCGCTGTCGCCGTGGATGTTGACCTTCACGAAGTAGGTGCGGTCAACGTCGGTGCGTTGCTGTTCGGTCTGCTCCAGAATGGACTCGGAGGAACAAGCCGTGAGGAGGAGTCCAAAGGACATCGCTCCAAAGATTAGTTTCTTCATAAGAAAAAATTGTTGGTTAATATTAATTTATAGAATAGTTTGTTAGTGAATCATTTTTATTGTCCGAGCATCTCGAGGTTATTCATCGCCTCTGGCAATGCCGATGCTCTGCGGAAATATTCTGCTGCTTCTTCCATTTCGCCTCTGCTGCAAGCCAGTATACCCCTCGCATTCTCAGCCTCAGGACTGTCACCGGCTTTGGCGAGATATCCGGCTGCCTTGTCATAGTCACCGGCCTTCAGCGCCGCCGCAGCTGCATTCAGATTGGCCGTCTCATCGTCACCATAGAATTTCAGCGTCTTCTCAATCACGGCATTAAACTTGTCGGAACCCTCCGGATAGAGTTTTGCCACCCTAAACATCTGGTTGAGCGACATATTTTCGGGAGTGTCGTCAAACACCACTGCCAACTCTTCGTCGCTGAGCGGTTTCAACCGGGTCAAGATCTCAAACTTGGTGGTACGGAGCGTCGGGAACCAATCCGGCAATATCACGTCGGCATATATTTTCTTGAATTGTGCCGATGTCTTGAGTTCAGTTTCCTTGGCATCGTAGTCGGAGGGACCGTAGGCCGCGCGCTCGATAAGCGCTGTCAACACCTGCTTCATCTCCGGCTTCAGATAGGTGTCTTCATCCACTATCTGTCGGAACCCTGACCAGTTTTCTGCCACAGCGTCATGCTTGCTTCTCCCTTCAGGCAAATTATATCGCTTTGCAAGATATTCTGAGAGCGAACGGCTTCGCTCTGTGGAGAGTCGTTCATTATTAAGATAGGGTCCATCGGGTGATGCATAGCCACATATCTTGATCATGGCTATCTCCATGTTCTTGTCGCTGAGTGCGTGCGACACTGAATCGTCGATAATCTTCAGTTCGGCACGATTGTCGATCAACTGGCCGTTGCGGCAAACATACGGTTGGTCGTGGAGTTCCGATCTGTTGACTTCGTAATGCACATGTGCCCTGCCCTCATGTATGCGGATGGGAAGTTCGGTGACCGATGGTGTCACAAACGCTACTCTCATCCTCTCCACCGGGTTCAGACCAAGGTCGGTCGGTGTGCCTGTTTCAGTGCTTGCCAGATATCCGCATCCGCAATCGTCCATCACCCAACGGAGTGATGCATCGCGAGCCCACATCCATTTCTGGAGGTCTACAGTGGCCATATAGTCAATGGTCTGGGGTTGACCGTTTTTACGTTTCACCTCCATTCCAACATCGTGATTCTTAAGCTCACGACTGGGAAGCGACCCTCGCTCGTAGGCTATGTGCATAGCATGGCCATTGATAAGTATGGAAGGGAGTTCCTCCGAATGGCCGTTGCCATCTTCGAGTACCGGCGTCAGGTAAACCTGACGGTTTCTGCCAAGCTTGAGGGCATCAAGATTTACGTCGGCAGCCACCTTAACCACGCCGTTGATGGGTGTCACCGTGGAATTCAAGATCTTGATGTCGTCGGGATTCACACCCATAGCCGTGAATAGTACACAGGCTGAGAATATTGTAGTTGCTATTCGTTTCATTGCTTTATCTTATGGATGTGTGGATTTTCAAAAAACGTATAATAGTGACAGGGCAAGTTTTGTGGCCCCTATATAGTTGGCATGTCCGCTGCCTTTCTTCTTGCCACATTTCGTGCAGGGGTATTCGTCATACCAGACATGGGCGTAGCCCACGCCAAGCTCCGCCTCGAGGTTCCAGTGGCGGCTGAGCGGCCACTGATAACCGTAGGTGAATCCGACGCCGGCAAATGGTCCCTGATAACGGTTGTCCTTGACAGCTTTCTGAAGATTGGTGCCTTTGAAGAAATATCCGGGAATAGGAAGATCCACATTTGCCACGTTCATCTCGCCACCAAGGAGATGGACTCCGATGAAACTACCATTGAGACGTGAGCAAAACCACCAGCGATATTCCGGCATCACGACCCAATGCTTGGCCTGGCGAACGCCATGTGTGTCAGAATTGAAATGCCAAGGATTGATACCATATACGAGATTAAGGGTAGACTTGTCTCCGACACCTATTTCTGCTCCGAGGTTGGGTGTGGTCATGGCGTCATAAAGAAGATTGGTCTTCACCGCAACCTGACCAAACCCGGAGATCCATGTCAGTATTAGCACTGTCAGCGCAATAATCTGATTACGATAGTTCATATAAGGTTAGCAATATGAATTATGTCCACCTTATAGACTTCCGGATTCAGGTGATGTGATACAATACGAAAAAAAGCGCAGGAGTCTTTATCTGTTGCCGTCCTACGTTCTGAGGCTTCTCGCATTGCCCACCTATGTCGGACGGCAACGCAGAAGCCCACGCTTTTATATGCAATTACTGCTATCGCATTGCATTCCTCTCGAAACACAATGACCAAAGCACAGTTTAATTACATACCACGGGCATCTATCGTTGCTCAATCCTTGACATAGGTAGAAATTTTGCGAGAATTTCAGAACGTCAAGAATCAGCGTCTGATAAACGCTTTATATAAAAATTACAATCGCAAACCCTCCACTCGAACCCTCGACCGGGCTTCTGTTGGCGATCTGCGACTGCAAAATTAGGAAAAATTTTACGAATCTACAAAAAAAATAATATTTTTTTTCAATTAATACTTTCCCAATGTGTGAGACTATATAAAAAGTGGTCAAGAAGTACTAA
>CAYMBR010000028.1:0-28738 GCA_964388725.1 uncultured Sangeribacter sp.
ATAGCGTAGCGCCAGTGACCAATGTCGTTGACGACGCCGTAGGCGTGGCCAAAAGGAAATTGTTGGTTTGCCCTTCATTTTTCGTTTTATGACCAACAAAGCCGGTTCTATCAAAGATTCAACAAATAAACCATTGGCTATAATTTCAGACAAAGAGATTGAACGCCTCAAATAGACAAGCTATTCCGTGGTGCGTGAAGATGAGATGAATCGTTTTCGCGAGCTAACTGACTCCGATTGCGAGTTGATTGACGTGAGTGACAGCCGTGATTTTATCCGAGGATCAGAAATTTATATCATGGGAAATATCTTCCGTGGCAAGAAAGCGATTGTGATACGCAAGGAGAAAGACGGACGTTATCTTGTGAATGTGCTCGGTTCCAATTTCCGTGTCATCACCACAAAAATTTCCAAAACCTTCCTGAAATGAACAAGAATCAACTCAGGACAAAGAGAATCGTCGATGTGGCAGTGTCGCTGCCTGTCACCATCCTCATACTTCCCGTGCTATATGCCATTCTCAGCATCCCGATAAAACTGTCGTCAAAGGGACCGGTAATCTTCAGGCAGCAGCGCACAGGGCTTGATGGCAAAGAATTCACCTGCTATAAGTTCAGGTCAATGTATGTCAATGACAAGGCCGACACGCTTGCCGCTGAAAAAGATGATATCCGAATCACTAAGATTGGTAAGTTGTTAAGGTACACTTTCCTTGATGAATTTCCACAGTTTTATAATGTGTTGAAAGGGGATATGTCGCTCACGGGACCGCGTCCGCATATGTTGTTTCATACTTCGACATATGAGGAGAAAATTCCCGGTTATGATATAAGGCTCAGGATGAAACCGGGACTCACCGGTGCATCGCAGGCAATCGGACTCAGGGGCACTGCGGAAACTGACACCGACATGATGCGCCGCGTGAGGGTCGACTGCTGGTATGTGAGGAACTGGAGTCTCTGGCTTGACTTCATGATTTTGGTCAAGACGGCAAAAGTATTCCTTAAGACCATGAGACAGACTTTGTTTCAAAGAAATCACTGATAATAAATAAATTGAATTAAACCAAAATTTTTATGAATCATTTCTTTAAAAAATGTAGTGCTCTTGCAGGTATACTATTATTTGGATTGACTGCCTACGCCCAGACCACCGATATCGGTTGGCAGAAAGTGGACTGGAACAACCCTCCGGAAGGACTTGACTCAGTCTATGGTTCATCTGTGACTCAGGTGGGGTATCAGCCCACCAACGATAAGTATCGCGTTGTGACCAACCGTTTCCGCCACAACTGGTGGGTGTTCTTTGACGCCGGTGTCCATACCTTCCGTGGTGATTATAGTGGGTATGGAAAGTTCGGACAGACCCTCTCCCCCGATTTCAACATAGGTGTCGGTAAATGGTTCACCCCCGGTTTCGGTATCAAGGGCACGCTTGGAATTGGCACCTCACGAGGCTTCTCTGAGGAGTTTACTCCTTATGTGGTCGGGGAGGAAGATGCCCCCTATGGTTATCATGACGGCACTCCTTACTGGAAGATGCACACCAATTGGTGGGATGGAAACCTCAATGCTGTCTTCAATATCTCCCGAATCCTGTATGCATGGGAAGGATATGGTGTGAAGGAACGCATGAACCAGTTCATCCTTACTGTCGGTATGGGTTGGGTGCATCATTATGGCAAAAATTTTGATAACTTTCCGTTCCCTTATGGTGGTCCGAAGAATGAATGGTATGGTAATCTTGAGTTTCAATGGACCCATTACTTCACCGAGGCAAAGGCATGGTCGCTTGATGTCAAGCTTAAGGGAAGATTCTATGAGACCCATTTCGACCTCAATACGATACGTGGAAACCAATGGGATTACAATGCCGGAATTTACCTTGGTGCAACATATTATATAAAGAATCGTGGCTGGGAGAGATGTCTTGAATGTCAGGGCGGTGACGTATATTATCTCAGCATATTGCAACCAAGTATGGATGAACAGCCCAAAAATGCAGCGGTTCAGAAATGTCCCACCTACAAGACCATCACTTTCTATGTTTTCTATCCGAACAACTATTCCGGTCGCGACGATGCTCCTGTAGTGAGCGGAGAGAATGTCAACTCCATGGATTATCTTGCCGGCGGTATCTTCACCCAGCGCAGGTTTGACGACAACGCCAAGGTGGAGCGTAACCTTTCTTCTGATGCTTCACTCCGCAGACTCGCCACCGAGGATATCCCGACAGAGAAAGCTACCTTCACAAGTAACCCCTCAGGTGTGGCTCGTGGTTACGAGATAACCGGTAGTCCGATTTCTCTCAGCATGGCTCCCGACAGCCTGACAGCATTCGAGAAGGTGATGGATTATTACTACTCCCCTATCTATAACGGTCCTCGCACATGGTATTACCGTGTGGATGAGCAGACTGAAACACAGAAACTCCTTTCCGGGGAGAACTATAAGGAGACCACTTCATTCGGGCTTAATGCCTTCAAGGGTCTGGAGCTTGTGCGCAAGAATATGCCTATAGACGAGGACACAAAACTCGTCAGCTTCGCCGATATCTATTCTGCCATCGAGGGTGACGAGGGATACATCTACAAGAATGCCAACCCCGCCACTGTAGCCGAGATTCGCAATATCCTTGCCAACGGACGTGTGGTGAATGTCACCTCAGAAGGTCTCGCAACCAGCCAGGACAACTTTACCGGAGAAGATGCCGTCAATGTCGGATTGACACGTAATAACACCCTGTCAATCAACCGTGCCCTTTCCCCTCTCCTCTGGCTCAAGGGTAATGAATATTTCAGCGATGTACCTGAAAACGAGTTTGTAGTCAACGAACTCAACACCAAGATTGGAAAGGTGGAAGACAAGAGCACCCGTGGTCTCAGGGCAAAACTCAACCGCTGCGCCCGTGTCCGCATCAGCGTAATCGTCGATGAATAAAATCCAGACTGATATAGTCAGCCTTATCACCCCCTGCTATAATTCCGAAGAATATGTAGGCCGCCTTCTTGACAGCGTCCTCCGGCAAGATTATCCTATGATTGAGATGATTGCCGTGGACGATGGTTCAACAGACGGTACGGCTGACGTAGTACTGTCTTATATCCCTTTGTTTGAGAAGAAAGGTTACAAACTTTCTCTTCTCAAACAAAGTCATTTAGGGCAGTCGGAAGCCATCAATCACGCATTGAAATCGGTGACAGGTCACTATGTGGCATGGCCTGACAGTGACGATTACTATTCAAGGACTGATTCTATCAGCAAACTTGCTTCTGCCTTAGATGCGTCGGATGAAACAGTCGGGGCAGCGAGATGTCTCCCGGTTTATGTTGATGAATATGGGAAAGTAAACGAAAGGATGCAGCGTCATGAATATAATTTAGACAAGGAATGGCTATTTGAGGATGCTGTCAACGAAAACAATGGATTTAGGTTTCTTTCTGGTGGTTTTATGGTAAAGATGAAAACATTTGACAGGTGTATCTCAAATCGCACCATATCAACAGCCTTAAATGCGGGTCAAAACTACCAGTTGCTACTTCCAATACTCCATGACTACAAGTGTATAACGGTAAAGGAGCAACTCATAACTATCGTGTTAAGAGACAACTCTCATTCCAGAGGTCAATATTCTACATTTCCTGAGTTACAGTCCAAATACAATGACTTCAGGAAGGTGTTTGAGGAGACAATCGACAGTGTCAAGAATTTAGAAAATTCTGACCAGATTCGTATTAAATCTGCTTATAACCATAAAATAGACCAGTTGCTATTTTCTTATGCCAAGAATCTGAGGTGTGCCCGAGGAATCAGGTATCATAGAAACAAACTTTTGAAAAGTGGTGTTAATATCTCTATAAAAGATAATCTGCTCTATTATCTTACCTTTTTCCCAGGAGGAGAAAAGTTTATAAGACTAATTTGATACTATGGCGAATTCATATAGACAACGTGCTTTTGCCTTAAGGCATAAAGACATCGAAGAATTGAGAAAGAGTCAGAGCGGAGCGGCATTTGTAGCTCTCTCTGACAGAATTCTTGATGAGAGAGGTGTTGTTTACGGCGTTGGCTATGGAGAGCATATGAAGGTGATGCACAAACGGGCTACGAGTAAAGCCGGACGAGATGAATTCCGTGGAAGCAAGTATGTGCAGAGTTCAATGGAAGGGATTCACGCCTCTGTCCTTCAGGATTTGAAGGATGGAAAGACGGTACTCTTCACAGGAACTCCGTGTCAGGTGGCATCGGTAAAAAAGTATATTCCGGATGATTTGCAGGAAAGATTGATACTCGTGGATTTGGTATGCCATGGTGTCGTGGCACCTGATTTGTGGGAAGATTACGTCACTTACCTTGAACGCAAATACAAAAGTAAGATTGTTGAAGCCAAATTCAGGGACAAGAAATTCGGCTGGCATGCGCAGCGTGAGTCTTTCACCTTTGATAATGGGAAAACCATTTATCCACGGTTCTTGATTTACTGCAATATGCTTATCAAGGAAGCGTGTACAAGATGTCCTTTTTCTAACATGAATCGCGTTGGAGACCTGACAATAGGTGACTTTTGGGGCGTGGAGAAAGTCTTCCTCGGTTTTGCCGATGATAACAGAGGTTGTTCGCTTGTTATCTGTAACACTGAAAAAGGTCATAGACTTTTGGAGGACATTAAACCGGAAGTCGATAAGATGGAGGCTCCAAGCCTGGACGATTGTCTTCAGATGAATCTTCAGTACCCCACTCCCCTACATCCCAAGAACTTAAGGTTCTTGGAAATGTATAAGAAGAAAGGTCTCAAGAAAACAATGCGAAGTTTCGGGTTATTGGAATATCAGGTAAAAATAAAACATATAATCAGAAGAATTAAGAAAAGGATATGCGGATAGGAATCTTGACATTTCATAATGCCTGCAATCATGGGGCTGTGCTTCAATGTTACGCACTGCAGACTGTATTGACTCGAATGGGGCATGATGTACAGGTGATTGACTACCACCAGCCCTATGTGGAGAACATGTATAAGCCTATTTGCCTTGAGAATATTCCACGCAAACCGCGTGAGACATATCGTTATCTTAAACATAGCCCCCAAAGATGGTTAAGAAGAAGAAAATTTAAGTCGTTTCTATCAAATCACCTTAAACTTTCTCAACAATGTTCTGACATATCATCAATCCCTTTTGATTTAGATGCCTATATCATAGGCAGTGATCAGGTTTGGTCTGTCAACTGTACACAAAATCTGGACCCTGTGTATTTCGGTTTCTTTGAAAGGAATAAAGACGCGGGATTGATTGGTTATGGCATCAGTCTGCCGAATAATCTTTTGAAACAGATTGACAAAGATTGGTTGAAAAAAAGTGTCTATAAATTCAATGCAATATCTTTCCGTGAACAGAAAAACACAGAATATATATCTGAAATTTTCCCTGAATCAAACCCGGTTACTGTGCTTGACCCATCTCTTCTGCTGGAAAAAGAGGATTACGAGTCCTTGATAGAATACGATTCCCCCAAGGCTGTCTGCACATTTATATTTGATTACAGGCTTACGAAAAGGCAAAGAAAGGATATAGTGAGGCAGACAAAGTATTATGCAGACATAAAGCAACTACCACATATTGATCTTCACAAATACATAATCAGTCCAGAGGAGTTAATTTCTTATATCAAAAATGCCGAAATTGTAATCACCGACTCTTTTCATGTCAGTGTCTTATCATTAATCCTTAGGAAAAGACTCCAAAGC
This sequence comes from uncultured Sangeribacter sp., assembly GCA_964388725.1. Taxonomy (GTDB): domain Bacteria; phylum Bacteroidota; class Bacteroidia; order Bacteroidales; family Muribaculaceae; genus Lepagella. The sequence goes on from CAYMBR010000028.1 coordinate 5,746, forward strand.
ATCATCTGTAGCGATGAACATGACCTTCGTTATGGTTCACTATTGAAATCTATAGGAGCAGAACAAGCTCTCTGCATACCAGAATCCATCAATTTCAATGTCTCAATCGAATACAAAGCAATAGGCCACAACCTCAGTAAATTGAAAATCGACTCCCTCAATTTCCTGAAGAACAGTCTTAGTTGCTGCGGCATCCCTGCCGCAGTCTCGCGCACTCATGCGCCGTCCAGTTGCTGCGGCATCCCTGCCGCAGCCTCACGTAGTCATGCGCCGTCTGGCACTAACTAAACAACAATGTCTCATCAGCCAAAAATATCAGTAATAGTAGCAGTCTATAAGGCAGAAAGTTATATACATCGATGTCTGGACTCTATACGCAATCAGACATTCACAGACTTTGAAGTCCTGTTGATTGACGACGGAAGTCCCGACCGTTCCGGCGAAATATGCGAGGAATACTCGCGTATGGACTCTCGCTTCCTTACCTTCCATCAGGAAAACAAAGGCGTAGGTGCAGTCCGTCATTTCGGTATAAAACAAGCCAAAGGAGTCTATTCCATACACATAGATCCCGACGACTGGATAGAACCTGATATGTTCGAACTGATGTACAACAAAATAACGGGAAGCAACACAAAGATCTGCATGTGCAATATATTTCTTGAATATCCCAATAAATCAACTTTAAGGTTTAGTCCTAATTCAAAGATATTCAATAGTGCGGACTCCTATAATCTTACATACAAAGAGAAAATAGCTGGAGGGTTATGTAATAAATTAATCGAGACAAATTCAATAAAAGACAAGAACATTCCATTAATAACGGATTTAAGAGCCTATGAAGATGCTTGTATTATTTTAATGCTTTTTAAGGATATTAATAAATATTGCAGTGTTGAAAAAGGATTATATCATTACGATCAACACACGAATAATAATTCATTAAGTAGAAATTATTTAGATTTAAATTATAAAGAAGCTGTTATAAAATATTTTAAAACGGCATTGACTTCTGAAATCTATAATGAAAATCATCAATTGTTTGATGAGATTTTGGTCGGATACGCAAATGAAGACTCCCTCATAGATGATATGGACAGGACTGAATTTAACTCCGTTTACATGAGATTTTTCAAACAAATTATCCTATCAAGAACCCCATTAAGAAGGAAAATAAACATTATCAGTATGTTTATTGGAACTCAAAAAATAACACGAGGAATATATGTGTTAATAAGATACTTATATAGGAAAACAATAAATAAAGACTATAATGAGCACTAAATGTCCCCAGATTTCGATAATTGTTGCAATATACAATTCAGAAAAATATATTAGCAGATGTCTTGATTCAATAAAAAATCAAACATTCAAAGATTTCGAAGTCTTATTGGTGGATGATGGAAGCAATGATAAATCAGGTGAAATATGTGATGAATATGCAAAGTGTGATTCTCGATTTAAAGTTTTGCACAAAGAGAATGATGGTGTCTCCTCTGCTCGTCAATTCGGAATAGACCACGCATTGGGCATATATTCGATACATGTTGATCCTGACGATTGGGTAGAGGCTGATTATTTAGAATCATTGTATAATAAAATAGTAAATGATGACGCTGATATTTGTTTTTGTCACTACATATTAGAGTATAAGAATTGCCAAAAATTTCCTCCAAGTCCCAACCATGATCATCCAATATTTAGAAATCCAATAGATGAACTTTTACCGATATATGGGTCTGCAATGTGGAATAAATTAATTAGACATGATTTATACCATAAATGTCAAATTATATTTCCTAATTCATTAACCATGGGAGAGGACTCTTATGTTCTGGTGAAATTATTATTATCAAAACCTAAAATCACTATTATAAACAAATATCTATATCATTATGACAGATATTCGAATCCGCATTCTTTAACAAGTAATTATTGTAAATATAAATTACAGAATCAATTAGAATATATAAATTTGATTGACGAGTTGAACGAAAATGAATTGCTTTCAAATTATCGTAATTTAGAAATAACGACAATGGCACATGATGCATTTTATTACAATGTTTTTAATCAAAAAGACTATATAAAACATTTCGGGAAATATTTCTTTACAATAATTACCTCTTCGTCACCATTCCATAAAAAGATAAATATAATACTATCCCTTATGGGCTTGAAATGGCTTGTCCATCCATTATACATTATACTGAAGAAAAAATTCTACACCCGAGAATAGAGCCTTTTTTAATGATTATTATTTTGTGGAATGACTTATTAATTATGAATGCAAAACTCAAATATTTGAAAGAGAAAATTAGTCGGTATGGATTGATGTTAACTGTTGTAAACATTCTTACTAACAAAGCATCTAAATTTATACCTGATGTTCTAATGAATCCGATTTATGAATATAAGCATAAATTAGTAAAAAAGAATCTTATGCCATTTGTAACTTCCATCATTGCTGACAAAAAAGAAAAGGATAATGCTAATGAAAATAGCACCCAAAAAAAGATCTCATTTGAAAAGGAGCCGATATGGGTATGCTGGCTTCAAGGAAATGAAAAAATGCCAGAGTTGGTGAAGACTTGTTACAGAAGTGTCCTCAAATTTGCAGGGAAACATCCCGTCGTTCTTGTGACGCTTGACAACCTTGGAAAGTATGTCGATATAGACGAAAGGATTATTAAGAAATTTAAAATAGGGATAATTAAAGCTGCCGCATTTTCAGATATAATAAGATTTAATCTTCTTTACATATATGGTGGCCTATGGCTTGATGCGACTATTTATTGCACTTCCATCATTGATGACAGGTTCTTTAAAACTGATTTTCAATCTATTGGAAACAATACTACTAATAAAAGATTCGTAGCAAATGGCAGGTGGTGTGCTTTTCTGATAGGATCTCAATCTTTATCAAATTCAATCTATTATTTGAAAACTATGTATGAGACTTATTTGATAAGAGAAGATTGCATGATTGACTACTTGTTAATTGACTATCTTATCGACTTGCTTTACTCGAAGAGGCCGGATTTCAGAAATACCTTAGCATCGAGTACAATTATTCAGCCAGATGTTATGACACTTCAGTCGATACTGAATAAAAGATATGATCCTAAGGTTTGGAAGAAGATAACACACGATACACAATTCTTCAAGCTAAATTGGAGAGATTACTCTGATAGTGAGCTTTATAATTTCTGCAACGATTCTTTCTATGCCCATATTAGGAATATTGTAGATACTTAGAAAATATAACGCTAAATATTTTGACTTTTAGGACTACAAAATTAAAAGAAAGCCTCGCCAATGGCAGCTGGGAAGAACAAACGAATGTCATTCTCAAAATGCCAAAGAGTTGTATGTCCGCAGAAACCATAGCATACATCCTTGAACTTTCTATCACCACTAGCTATGAAAGATTCTAATTCAAGGAAAATAAAAGTTTTAATGTGTGGCACTGCCCTGTCAGCAAAGGGTGGTATGTCTTCTGTTGCCAAACATTATATAGAAAATGGCTTTTTGACCGGATATAACATCAAATATATTCCAACTTATATTTCAGCACCCAAGCCAATTCAAATCGTTTACTTTATAATCCGGTATCTTCAAATCATAGCACTGTTATTGACACGGCAATTTAAGATTGTGCATCTCCATATGACTAAGGGTGGAAGTACTGTCAGGAAAGGAATGATTGCTTTCATCTCTAAATTATTAGGAATAAAATACATAATTCATCTTCATATTAACTATGAGGATTATTATAAGAGATATCCGGCGATATTCAAGAATTTTACAAAATGGATTTTCAGAAATACCGAGTGTAATATTGTTTTAAGCAAGGATATGGGTGCTTTTATTAAGAAAATAGTACCCTGTAGTAATATAACTGTGATAGGTAATGGTGTTCACATACCACATGTAAACCCATACAATTATCATAATAAACACATACTCTTTTTCTCTGTGTTCGAGAAAAGGAAGGGAATCTTTGACTTGTTGAGATGCATCAAACTTCTCGATACAAGGATAGACAAAGACATAAGATTTTATATCTGTGGAGCAGGGGAAGAGGAAGATGCAATCAGGGATGAAATAGAATCTCTTGGCACCAAACACCGTATAGGCAGATTCGGGTGGATAGACAATTCTGAGAAAGAGAATGTTTTCAAGGAGACCGGGATTCATGTGCTACCATCGTATAATGAAGGTCTGCCAATGTCAGTTATCGAGACTATGGCTTATGGCATACCAAACATAAGCACCCACATCCCTGGTATGTCATCTATAATTAATGACGGAGAGACAGGATTCCTTATAAATCCCGGAGATATCGAGGCCTTGGCTGATAAGATAGAAAAACTGGTTAAAGACGAGAATCTCAGGAGAAAATTCAGTGACAATTCATACGATTTTGTCAAAACCAATAACTCGATAGAGCTGATGATGGCTAAAACAAAGATAATTTACGACAATACACATGCAAGATACAAAAGTAACTAACATACTTAAAGCAAAAATATTGCCCATAACCCAGAAAGAGTTACTAAAAACTTTTAATAAGGGAGTGCTCTTTACTCCCAATGTAGATCATTTAATAAAATTAGAGAATGATAAAGAATTTGAAGAATGCTATAACTCTGCGGATTGGGTTATATGCGACAGCCAAATTCTTTATTTTTGCTCAAAATTTTTACCAAATAAAATTCCAGAAGCAATCCCCGGAAGTAGTTTTTTTAGTGCTTTTTATAACTATCATAAGAATGATCCCGAATGTCGAATCTTTCTTTTAGGAGCCAAAGATGGAGTTGCTTCCATAGCAATGGATAGAATCAATCATAAATTAAATAGGAGAATAATAGTTGGCGCATTTTCTCCTTCGTTAAATTTCGAAAATAATTCTAAAGAAAATAATTTAATCTATCAACAAATTAACGACTCCAAAGCAAATGTAGTTGTAGTAGGACTTGGAGCACCAAAGCAAGAAAAATGGATAATTAAGAATAAAGTCAATATGCCTGATGTTAAAGCATGGATGGCACTTGGAGCAGCCATTGATTTTGAAGCTGGGACTCTAAAACGAGCCCCGTTGTTTTTAAGAAAGTTAGGACTTGAATGGTTGTTTCGTTTCATGTGTGAGCCAACCCGTCTTTTCAGAAGATATTTCATTGAAGATCTGCGCTTTTTTAAACTCTTTATACAAAAACATATCCTTACTGTTAACTATTATGATAAATATGGCACGTAACTATCCTTCTTAACCATATAAATTTCATTATGAAGTAAATGTTACTAAATGCCAATACTTCTTTAAATATATACCGCTCTATATTTAAAATTATGTGGAATTTCCTAAAGTAATATGCAGGTTCAACAATTAGCCATATTAATAACCATAATAATTGCGATTTGTGCTTTACAAAATTTTAAGAACACTGTCTTGATGTGGACAGTTGCACAGACATTATTAAATCCACAGGTGGCTGTAAGGTATGAATCTCCTGCGATGTCATGCATACTTGCTGCAGATATAATGCTGTTGCTAATCTATTTCGCTAAAAAGAAAAGATTAAAAAGAAGAAAGATTTATCGTGAAAGATATCTTCTTCACATTCCAATGATGGCCATGCTCTCTTCTTATATCATGTCATTATTGTTTTCTCCTTTGACCTCAATGACCGGTATCAACAGTGGCATAAAATATTTCATATCAAATTTTGGAATTTTATTCTTATTCCAAATATGCCTTAATGATATAGATGACATTAAATTGTTTATTAAAACAGCCGCTGCAATAGCATTGATGCAAACAGGTCTCTCGTTGATTGAAATTATCTTTCAAGATAACTATTGGCTAGATTTTGTATATTATAATTCTCCTCAGAATGAAGTCACTCGAGGACGAATGTTCTACACTCCTCCAGAAATCGCAGGTGCATTTTCTACACGATATGGTATGATACGCAGTAAAGCTTTTTTCCAAATACATATTTATTTTGGATTTTACTGCCTTATTTATTTTTATCTGTTTATAAGGAATTATATAAAAAAATGGAATATCATTAGCAAGAAAAATCTATTACTTTGCATTATACTATTATCATGCGGAGTCCTTATGGCAAATTCCAAGACAGGATATGTCGGTTTGGTTGTCATGCTTTTTGCTGTTTTCAGGCCATCCAAATTACTTAAACTCAAATATTTTACATATTTTATCATATTTATCTCCGCTCTCATATTGTTTTTCCCTGGATATATGATGAATTATCTCAGCCTGTTTGATGATTCTATTGCAGAAGAAGGTGGAGGAAGTACAATAGCCCTCAGGGAAATGCAATTTGAGACAGCCTATCTGTTATTTATACGGAATCCTTTATTTGGGAACGGGTTAGGATCTACGGCTTTGTTGGCACCCCATGGATTCAGCGACATATTGGGGTCTGAAAGTTCATGGATGCAGATTATGCCGGAAAGAGGCCTTTGGGGAGCTATGATGTATATAATCATGTATCTCAGTATATATCATACTTTCAAAAAATCTTTTGGTCTGAGAGCTCTCTTCTTCTATCTCTTGTCTGTATTTGTGATGGAGACAGCAACAGGACAGCTTGATCTATTCATCTGGGGAGTCCCTTTGATTCTCATTTACAAATATAGAAGAATATTAAGACGAGAAAACTCTGTCTACTCCCAAGAAATGATAAAGTCAAACCTTACGATATGAAGGAAGATTCAAGAACTGCACACAGTTTGATGAACATCCGGGTAGGGATAATGTTCTTGATGGCGGAGATTATCCTGAAATTCTTCACCCGCAAAATTTTCCTTGATTATCTTGGCACGGAGATTCTTGGTCTTAACACTACCGCCGGTAATATCCTTTCGTTTATCAACCTCGCGGAGTTAGGTGTCGGAGTTGCTGTAACCGTCAACCTTTACAAACCATTCTATAACCACGACTATGACACAGTCAAGGAGATTATAGCCTTGCAGGGACACATCTATCGACGCATATCTCTTATTGTGATTGCGGCCGGGATAATCACCATGTGTTTCTTCCCATGGATTTTCTCCAAGATGCAATTACCACTATGGTATGCGTATGCCTCCTTTGGTGTGTTACTGTTTAGTTCTGTAATCGGCAATTTTGTGAATTATCGTCAGGTAGCTTTCTATGCTGACCAGAAACAGTATCATATCCAGTACGCATTCTCGAGCCTTATGCTTCTAAAAATGATACTTCAGGCAAGTGCCGTGAAATATCTTCAGCATGGGTATGTGTGGTGGCTGGCTCTTGAGGCTGTTTGTGCTGTGTCGGGATCATTGTCTCTCAGACATATAACACGGAAGCATTTCCCATTTTTGGGGAAGGTGTCCAAGAGTTATCAGGAGTTGCTCGCTACATACAGGGACGTGTCCGTCAAGATAAAGCAGTTGCTGTTTCATAAGATAGGAGTTTTTTTCATGACAGAAACGACTCCCTTAATCATCTACGCCTTCATATCCCTCAGCGAGGTAACACTCTACATGAACTATTACATGATTATTCTTAATGTTCTGAATTTGTGCGATGCTAGTGTGACGGGTGTATTCTCAAGCACTGGTAATCTTGTTGCAGTGGGTGACCAACAACGGTGTATAGGTGTGTTCAAGGAACTGTTTCATGTAAGGTTCGTCATGGCTGCTTTCGCTGCCTTCGGACTGATAATGCTTGTGCCGCCATTCATCAGCAACTGGATTGGCGACGGTTTCCTCCTCTCCCCTATTTCCCTATGGTTGATGGTGGCTTTTATTTTCATACGCATCAACCGTTTTGCTGTGGATGCCTTTATCAATGGCTATGGTCTCTTCCGCGACACCTGGGCACCGATTGCCGAGGCTGTGGTAAATATCTCTTTCTCCATAATTGGCGGTTATCTGTGGGGACTCAACGGCATCCTGCTCGGTTGTATGTCGGGAACATCGTTGATTATACTTGTATGGAAACCATATTTCCTCTTCAAGAATGGTTTTAAATCCGGAGTAAGCCTATATTATCGTATGTATTCCAAATGTATGCTGATTTTCGCAGCAAGTTGCTCCATTGTGTATTATTTGATTTATTGTATGCATACCGACCCTGCTTCCGGCTGGACTTCTTTCGTGGTTTATGCAGCCGTTGCGTGTGGGGCATTCCCCTCCGTAATGATTGCCCAGATGCTCATGTTCTCGTCCTCAATGCGCAATTTTGCCGCCCGGTTCATCACTTCACGATGATACATGCCTATGTTTGTCAATTTTGTCAATGAAATTGTATCAAGTGGCGTTAAAAAGTAATAAATGACAACAAACCACCTTAATTTAAGATAAAAGGGGAAACATTCTATATCAAAAGGATGTTTCCCTTTTGATTACAAAAACCAATAAGCCAAAATCGCAATCGAAAAACTAAAAACTAAAAACTAAAATCTAAAATCTAAAATCTAAAATCTAAAATCTAAAATCTAAAAACTAAAAACTAAAAACTAAAAACTAAAAACTAAAAACTAAAATCAAAAAACGAAAAACCAACTTTGGCACGGTTTTTGCAACATCTGTCAATAGAAAATACTAATAAAACCTATATAAAATATCCAGATATGAATATCAGACCATTGGCAGACAGAGTTCTCATCGAACCGACAGCTGCAGAAGAAGTCACTCTCGGTGGCATCATCATCCCTGATTCAGCAAAAGAGAAACCCCTCAAAGGAAAAGTGCTCGCCACCGGCAACGGCACCAAAGACGAAGAAATGGTGCTCAAGGTCGGCGACCAGGTGCTCTATGGCAAATATGCCGGCACTGAAATCGAATTCGAGGGCGTGAAATATCTCATGATGCGTCAGAGCGACGTGCTCGCTGTGATTGAATAACCATCCCACACACATCAGTGACAAATCAATTCTGAAAATCTATTTTGAAGGAAAACACAAAATGGCTAAAGAAATTAAATTCAATATCAAGGCTCGCGAAGAGCTCAAAAATGGTGTCGACGCTCTTGCCGACGCTGTGAAGGTTACCCTCGGTCCTAAGGGCCGCAATGTTATTATCGAAAAGAAATTCGGTGCTCCCCACATCACTAAAGATGGTGTGACAGTGGCTCGCGAGGTTGAGCTCGAGGACCCATTCCAGAACATGGGTGCGCAACTCGTTAAGGAAGTCGCCTCCAAGACTGGTGACCAGGCAGGCGACGGCACTACTACCGCAACGGTGCTTGCTCAGGCAATCGTCAACGTAGGCCTTAAGAACGTGGCTGCCGGTGCTAACCCTATGGACCTTAAGCGTGGCATCGACAAGGCTGTCTCCGCTGTCGTTGAGGGAATCAAGGCCCAGGCTGAGGAGGTTGACGATGACATCAACAAGATTGAGAACGTCGCACGCGTCTCTGCAAACAACGACGAGGAAATTGGCCGTCTCATTGCTGAGGCCATGAAGAAGGTTAAGAAAGAGGGTGTCATCACTGTTGAGGAGGCAAAAGGCACTGAGACAACCGTCGACGTTGTTGAGGGTATGCAGTTCGACCGTGGCTACATTTCTCCCTATTTCGTAACCAACAGCGAGAAGATGGAATGTGAGATGGATTCTCCTTACATCCTTCTCTACGATAAGAAGATTTCAAACCTTAAGGATCTTCTTCCCATGCTCGAGGCTGTAGCACAGAGCGGTCGTCCTCTCCTCATAATCGCTGAGGATGTCGATAATGAGGCCCTTGCCACTCTCGTGGTTAACCGTCTGCGTGGCTCTCTCAAGATTTGCGCTGTCAAGGCTCCTGGCTTTGGCGACCGTCGTAAGGAGATGCTCGAGGATATCGCCATCCTTACCGGTGGAAACGTGATCAGCGAGGTTAAGGGAATGCAGCTCTCTCAAGCTACTGTACAGGATCTTGGCACTGCCGATAAGGTGACCGTCAACAAAGACAACACTATCATCGTAAACGGCGCCGGTTCTAAGGAGAATATTGCAAACCGTGTCAACCAGATTAAGGCTCAGATTGAGACCACTACCTCCAGCTACGACAAGGAGAAACTTCAGGAGCGTCTCGCCAAACTCGCCGGTGGTGTCGCTGTCCTCTACATCGGTGCTCCCTCTGAGGTTGAGATGAAGGAGAAAAAAGACCGCGTTGACGACGCTCTATCTGCAACCCGCGCTGCTATTGCCGAGGGTATCGTTCCTGGCGGTGGTGTAGCCTACATCCGTTGCCTCCCGAAACTTGATGAGCTTAAGGGTGACAATGACGATGAGAACACAGGTATCGCCATTATCCGTCGCGCAATTGAGGAGCCTCTTCGCCAGATTGTAGCCAACGCTGGTGTCGAGGGTGCCGTGATTGTTCAGAAAGTGAAGGAAGGCAAGGGTGACTTCGGTTACAACGCACGTACCGATACTTTCGAGAATTTCTTGGAGACTGGCGTGATTGACCCGGCTAAGGTTACTCGTGTTGCTCTTGAGAATGCCGCCAGCATCGCCGGCATGTTCCTCACCACTGAGTGCGTTATCGCTGACAAGAAGGAAGACACCCCCGCCGCTCCTATGGCAGCTCCCGGAATGGGTGGCATGATGTAAAATCCCCATCTGAAATATCATAAAATATCTGAAATATCATAAAATAAAGGCGTTCTCTTATGCAGAGAGCGCTTTTATTTTGCTTTTTATAGTTTTTTTCATGCCATCTGATTGTATATGACGGCAAAATTTGCTAAATTTGTAGTCCGTTCATAATAAAGAAATCTGTTCATGAAAAAAATACTGTTGAATTTGGCGGCAATTGTGATGGTTTTTGCTTTCGCATGTTGCTCACATGGTTTCAACCGCGATAAGGTTGAGGATATCCTCCAGAATCAGGAAATCTCTCAAGAAGACTACGATATCCTTTTGGAGCAATACGAATATTGTGTTGACGACGCAATAAAACTCGCCAATGACAACAGGAAAGATGTCTCCGCCGATGAGCAGGAGGAATTCATCACTATGTTTGCCATCGGGAAACGTCTTGCTATTGATGAGGATAAACTCACCGAAACGCAACGCAATGAATTCTATAGAATAACACATAAGGGAACTGAAGAACTCAGCAAATGATATCCGTAAATAATCTATCCGTAGAGTTTTCGGCTGTACCGCTTTTCAACTATGTCTCTTTCGTCATCAACCCCACCGACAAGATTGCTCTTGTCGGCAAGAATGGTGCCGGCAAGTCTACAATGCTCAAGATCCTTGCCGGTTTGCAGTCACCTACTTCCGGAAGTATTGGAAAACCATCGGAAGTGACCATAGGCTATCTGCCACAGCAGATGAAGCTCGCCGATGAGACAACTATTTTTGAAGAGACCAAGAAAGCATTTAAGAAACGTCTGCAAATTGATGCAGAGCTCACCCAACTCAACAGGCAGTTGGAAGAGTTTACTGATTTTGAAAGCCCGGAATATCAGAAGCTGCTTGACAAGATTGAATTCCTGACACAACGCATCCATGTTGACGAGACATCAAACGTGGAGGCTGAGATTGAGCGCACTCTTACCGGTATTGGTTTCCAAAGGACGGATTTCAATCGCCCCACAAGTGAATTTTCCGGTGGGTGGCGTATGCGTGTTGAATTGGCAAAGATACTTCTGCGCCGTCCAGACGTGCTGTTGCTCGACGAGCCCACAAACCATCTCGACATTGAGTCTATCCAATGGCTCGAGCAATTCCTGATGACCAAGGCTAAAGCTGTGGTGCTGGTAAGCCACGACCGCGCTTTCCTCGACAATGTGACAAAACGCACCATTGAAATATCATGCGGCAAGATTTACGACTATAAGGTAAATTACTCCGCATTCGTTGACCTCCGTAAGGAAAGGGTTGAGCAACAGATGCGGGCATATGAGAACCAACAGAAACTCATAGCCGACACAAAGGATTTCATAGAGCGCTTCAGATATAAGGCTACCAAGGCTGTGCAGGTGCAAAGCCGCATCAAGCAACTGGAGAAAATAGTGCCTATTGAGGTAGATGAGGTCGATAACTCTCATCTGCGGTTGAAATTCCCCCCGGCACCCCGTTCCGGTGACTATCCCCTAATCTTGGAGGGTGTCACAAAACGTTATGGCGATCACCTTGTCTTCGCAGATGCAGAGTTCACCCTGCGCCGTGGCGAGAAAGTGGCATTTGTCGGGAAAAATGGTGAGGGTAAATCCACCCTTGTGAAATGTATCATGGGTGAGATACCTTTTGACGGTCACCTGAAAATCGGGCATAACGTAAAGATTGGGTATTTCGCCCAAAACCAGGCGCAGATGCTTGATGAGTCGCTGACAGTGTTCGAGACCATTGACAATGTGGCTGTCGGCGACATCCGCACCAAGATTCGTGACCTGTTAGGGGCCTTTATGTTTGGTGGTGAAGCTTCCGACAAGAAAGTGAAGGTGCTCTCGGGCGGTGAGAAAACCCGTCTCGCCATGATAAAGCTTCTTTTGGAACCAGTCAATCTCCTGATTCTTGATGAGCCCACCAACCATCTTGACATGCGCACCAAGGATATCCTGAAAGAAGCCATCAAGGATTTCGACGGCACCGTAATCGTAGTGAGCCACGACCGATATTTCCTTGACGGACTCGTCTCAAAAGTCTATGAGTTTGGCGGCGGTAAGGTGAAGGAGAATCTGGGTGGCATCTATGACTTCCTTCGGAAGAAAAACATTTCAAACATGTCTCAGCTTGAGGCTGCCCCCACACTATCAAGCATGCCGGCAAGCAATCTCCAAGAACCAGCTGCCACTCATAATGACTCGTCTTGCGAATCACCAGTTTCAACCGGCGCCTTGTCTTACGCCGAACAAAAGGAGCGTGACAAGAAAGTGAAACGTGCTGAAAAGGCAGTTGCAACAGCGGAGGAGAAAGTTACGCGCCTTGAAGAGCAACAGGCAGAAGTGGAGAAAAAACTCGCTTCTGGCGATTCAAACACTGATACCCTGGAGAAATATGCATCCCTGTCAAAGCAGCTCGAAGATGCCATGACTGAATGGGAAGAAGCCCAGGAAAACCTGGAAAATATCAAAACAGAATTAAACCAATGAATAATATTAACGAAATAGGAAATATGAATCTCAAAAAACTGATTCTTGGGGCTGCCGGCTTTCCTCTTATGACGTTTGCCGCTGTCCATGGAATTGAAAAGGGAAACCTCGACCCCAATGTGGCTCCCGGTGACAATTTTTATCTCTATGCCTGCGGTGGCTGGATGAAGAATCATCCCCTCACTGCCGAGTTCTCACGTTTCGGCACCTTCGACCAACTACGCGAGAATGCACGCGTGCAGTTGCAAGACCTAATCACAAATCTTGCCAATAATCCCGAGTCGAAAGTAAAGGGCACAAACGCACAGAAAGTGAGCGACCTCTACGCAATGGGCATGGACAGTGTGCGTCTAAACAAGGAAGGGGCAGAACCCATTAAACCATTTGTGGATAAAATCAACGGCCTCTCCAGAGAGAATCTTGCCGACATTCTGTCGTGGATGCACAATGGCGTCACAAGCTCCTTCTTTAGCACTGGTGTCGGCACGGACTCCAAAAACTCTGACCGCAACATCCTCCATATCGGAGAGGCTGGGCTTGGTCTTGGCGACCGTGACTACTATCTGGAGGAAAACGAGACAAACGCAAAGATTCTCGCAGCATATGAGAAGTATGTGAAGCGTTTGATGCAACTCATTGGCTACGATGAAGCCGCCCAACAGCGCGTTTGGGACAATGTAATAGCCATTGAGACAGAGTTCGCCAAAAACAAGATGACCCGTGAGCAACGCCGCAATCCACAATTGCGTTACAATATGCGCTCAATCGACCAAATAAAATCTGACTACAACAATATCGATTGGACCACGTATTTCAACAATCTTGGGATTGGTGACGTGACTGAGGCCAACGTTGCTTCCCTCGGATTCATGGAGTTTGTCAATAATTACATCCCTACTCTTACCGGCCAGCAGATTAAAGACTATCTCGTCTTTGACGCTGTCTCTGATTCCTCAGGTCTGCTGAGCGATGACTTCCAGGATGCCAATTTCGAGATGTTCGGTAGAGTGATGAGCGGCAAGGAGGAACAGGAAGCACGTTGGAAACGCGCCATGACAATACCAAACTCTATGCTCGGTGAGGCTGTCGGTGAACTTTACGTCAAAAAGTATTTCCCGGAGGAGAACAAGCAATACATGGTGGGGCTTGTGGAGAATCTGCGCACTGCCCTTGGCAAACATATCGACAACCTCTCCTGGATGTCTGACTCCACAAAACAGAAAGCCCACGAAAAACTGGCAACCTTCACTGTAAAGATCGGTTATCCCGACAAGTGGAAAGATTACTCTGAGATTGTCATTGACCCCTCAAAGAGCTATATGGAGAATGTCTACAATGCCTCCGTGTGGTACACTCAAGACAACTACAAGAAACTCCATAAGCCTGTTGATAAGACAGAGTGGCACATGACTCCCCAGACTGTCAACGCCTATTACAATCCCACCACAAATGAGATCTGTTTCCCTGCCGGCATTCTGCAGGCTCCATATTTTGACCTTACTGCCGATGATGCCCAGAACTATGGCGCTATCGGAGTGGTGATCGGCCATGAGATGACCCACGGATTCGACGACCAGGGACGCCAATTTGACAAAGACGGAAATCTACGCGACTGGTGGCAACCGGAAGACGCTGAGCGGTTCACAAAACTTGCCGATGGCCTCGTGGAGCAGTTTAACCAGGTTGAGGTTGCTCCCGGTGTCCATGCAAACGGCAGATTCACACTTGGCGAGAACATAGCAGACCAAGGTGGTCTTAGGGTTGCCCTCACCGCATATCTCGACTCTATGGAAGGCAAGGAAATGAAAGATATCGACGGATTCACACCGCTCCAACGTTTCTATCTCGCGTATGCAAACGTATGGGCCGGCAACATCCGCCCGGAGGAAATCCTTAACAGAACCAAGACCGACCCTCATTCTCTCGGACAAAATCGTGTCAATGTCACACTCCGCAATATCGGGCCATTCTTTGAGGCTTTCGACATCAAGGAAGGCGACAAGATGTTCCGACCCGAATCTGAACGTATCGTAATCTGGTAACCTCTTACCATTTTACCCTCTTACCTTTTACCCTCTTACCTTTTACCCTTTTACCTTTTACCCTTTTACCTTATTTCCCTATTACCCTAATATGTACGCACTAATAGGAAAACCTCTGGGGCATTCTTTCTCCGCCAATTTCTTCAATGAGAAATTTAAGAGAGAGCATATCGACAACAGATACATTCTTGCCCCACTTGATGATATATCTGACGTGACAAAACTCCTTGAAGATCATCCCGATCTTCAAGGGTTTAACGTCACGATTCCATACAAACAGCAGATTATCCCCTATCTTGATGCCCTGTCAGATGAGGCAAGGGAGATTGGTGCTGTAAACGTGGTGAAGGTTGAGCATAAGGATGGGAAAAGGTTCCTTAAGGGATTCAACAGCGATGCCATCGGTTTTAAGGAATCCATTTCCCCACTTATCAAGTCAGACATGAAACGCGCATTGATTCTCGGCACTGGAGGAGCTTCCAAAGCCGTGGATTATGTGCTGCGTTCCTTGGGGATTGAAACTGTTAAGGTGTCTCGCAAAGCATCCGAAGAAGTTCTCACATACTCCGACCTCACAGAGGAAGTAATGAAGGAGCATCTTGTAATCGTCAACACCACGCCGCTTGGCACATGGCCAAACACCGATGCCTGCCCTGACATCCCATATGACTTTATCACCCCAAATCACCTTTGCTTTGACCTGGTGTATAATCCAGAGACCACCACATTCATGAGGAAGGCAGCCGAACATGAAGCCACTGTAAAGAATGGTCTTGAGATGCTGCATCTTCAGGCAATTGGGGCATGGGACATATGGAACAGTGACGAATGACATCTCTTCTCCCTCTCAATTAAAGAATGACATTTCTTCTCCCTCTCATAGGACTTATTGCTGGTATAGTCATCGGTGACTACGTTGACGGACCATTATGGAGCGCCCTCCCTATTCTGGGCGCTCTTTTGGTATATCTTGTTATTCTCCGCAAGTCGCGCATACCCATGATGGCTTTCCGGCTCAACCGTCGCCATTCAATCTGGATTGTCATGCTTTTCATGGGAGTTGGAATGCTGACTTCCTGGGCACATAAGCCAACAAAACTCGACAACTCGAGGCTTGACAATTATGTGGCAGTCTATGGAGAGGTGACAGATGTAAGGACCGCTGTGACCGGAGACCTGCTCACAATGTCAGTATCCCAGTTTTATGATCGGGTTGGGAAACCTTACGATGTCTATAACACCAAGATATTGGTAAAGACTGACGGATATTCCACCACTAAGGGAGACCAACTGTTGCTGCCGTGCAAGCTTTCAGTCATGAAAGACAATGAGAATTACCGCGCCACCGGTTATGCTTCCCGAATGCTTAGGAATGGCATCCTATACACCACTTACGCCACTGCCGATGAAATCGTATTTAAAGGTCACTCCAATTCTCCGGTAAACAAATCCTCAGAATGGAGAGACCGCATTGAGATTGCCATTGAGAAATCATCACTTCAACGGGAAACAGCCGAATTTCTCATATCAATACTACTCGGTGACCGCTCATTTCTCGACCAGGATGTAAAAGCCACATTCAACAATGCCGGAGTGGCGCATGTGCTTGCCCTCAGCGGTATGCACGTGGCTATCATAATGGGGATAATCCTGTTTCTCCTTTTCCCAATAAAAGCCATGGGCCTTCATCGCCTGCGCTATTGGTTGGCCCTGATACTTGTGTGGGGATTTGCATACTTCACCGGGTTTGCCGCCTCCACTGTCAGGGCGTGCATCATGACCACATTTCTAATCCTTGCCCTGTCAATCCAGCGTAAGAATGCCTCTTCCAACGCCCTGCTCGCATCTGCTTTCGTGATACTGCTCTTTGAGCCTTCTGCCCTATATGATGTCGGGATGCAGTTGAGCTTCCTTTGTGTGGCTTGCATTCTCGCTTTTGCGGCGCCGTTCAACACGGTCAATCAGCATCTGCATCCCAAATTGCATTCTTTAAATGCATCTATCCTTGTGTCTTTAGTGGCTACGCTCGGCACATGGGTAGTGGTTTCATACTATTTCAAACGTATCCCGCTACTGTTTCTTCCGGTAAATCTCATAATGCTTCCTCTCTTGCCATTCTATCTGTCAGTCGGATTGGGTTACACAATTTTATGCCTATGTGGTTTGGATTTAACCATATTCGCGAAGGTTCTCGATTTTTGCTATGACATGTTTATGGAGATAGCAAACCGGTTGTCAGCATTTGGGAACGCAACCATTGAATATCAAGCCACACTTCCTGTCGTGGTGTTGTGGTTGCTTGGTGTGCTTATGATTGGGTATGCCATACATCGAAGGCATAAGGTCGCTGCCGGTGTGATCGGCGCTGCAATGTTCGTTGGCTCCATCGCCATGATTCCGATTATGTCTTCCGCCCAGCCTGACGGCATGATATTTCAGAAGAGATATTCCGACATCTCAATGGCATTATATGACTCAGACAATGAGAACATATTGACATTTCCCAGGAACACTGTCAGCAAGATAAACTTCAAGGGTCATGAAATCATCTCGGTAGACTGCATCAACCAGCTCTACAGCCTTGCCGCATTTGTTGCCAAAGGGAAGACCTACAATAAAAAGAGGTATCTTATACTTGGCTCGGGATACAAAAACAAGAAGTTGAGCGATATTCCTGAGCTTGGAAGTTTTGAGAAGATTATAGTCCATCCCTCAATCCGAAGGAAACGTGAACAGGAACTTCTCGAAGAAGCTGTAAACAGTGGCATTGACCAGATCCACAGTCTCAGGAATCAGGGAGCACTCGAAATATTGGTTGACTAATGGGTTACTTAATGGTGATATTTTGCTACGTTAAGACTACGAATGCCGATTGAAAAGTTCCTCTTCGATATCACTTATGGTTACGCCCATCTGTTCGAGGAGCACCAAGTAATGATAAAGAAGGTCGGAAGCCTCATAAATGAACCGTCTTCGGTTGCCATCCACTGCCTCGATTGCAGACTCCACTGCCTCTTCCCCAACTTTCTGGGCTATCTTTTTTACTCCTTTTATGAATAGTTTTGTGGTGTATGAGTTCTCCGGCATCTCAGTATGCCTCTGCCGTATGAGTCTTGACAGATTGCGCACGAAACCTTCCTCGCCTTTAGTGTCGAAACAAGCCTCTGTGCCACGGTGACAAACGGGACCCACCGGGTTAACCTTTACGAGGAGTGTGTCGCCGTCACAATCAATATACATATCCACTACTTTTAAGAAGTTACCGGAGGTCTCCCCTTTTGTCCACAACTGCTTTCGGGAGCGGCTATAAAATGTCACCAGCCCGGCCGACAAAGTCTTTTCAAAAGCCTCGCGGTTCATATATCCCAACATCAGCACTTTCAACGACACTGCATTCTGTATGATCACCGGCAGAAGGCTGTCGGCACATTTCTCAAGATTAAAATCCTCAAATTTTATACTGTTCATCTCACCTCAATACCTTTATTTCTTAATTCTTCCTTTAACTCTGTTATGGTAATGTCGCCATAATGGAAGATACTTGCCGCCAAAGCCGCGTCAGCCTTCCCTTTGTCAAGCACTTCAGCAATATCGTCCACAGAACCGGCTCCTCCGGAAGCTATGACTGGTATCGACACCTTGGAACATAATTCTGCGAAGACATCGCAAGGATAGCCATTGCGTGTTCCGTCGTGATCCATTGAGGTGAACATGATTTCCCCTGCTCCTTGAGCCTCTACCTCTTGTGCCCAGGCAAACAATTCCTTATCTGTAAGCTGCGACCCGCCATGAGTTGTGACTCTCCATTTGCCGTCTATCTTCTTGGCATCAATTGCCACAACCACAAACTGGCTTCCATATCTGCGTGCTATTTCTGAGATGAGTTGGGGATTCAAGACAGCGGCTGTGTTGATCGTAATCTTGTCAGCGCCGGCTTCAAGCAATCGCGTTGCGTCGTCGATTGTAGAGATGCCACCACCCACAGTGAACGGTATGTTGATATGGTCAGCAATTCTGCCAACGAGATCTGTGAAAGTTGCGCGCCCTTCGCTCGACGCGCTTATGTCGAGATACACCAGTTCATCGGCTCCATCAGCAGCATATCTCACTCCAAGCTCAACAGGATCTCCCACATCGGTCAATCCCTTGAAATGTATTCCTTTCACTGTCCTTCCGTCCTTAACATCAAGACATGGTATAATTCTCTTTGCCGGCATTATTTCTTTTTTATGAATGATGAAATCTCATCAAGGTTTATCTTATCCTCATAAATTGCTTTCCCCACAATCACTCTCGGCAATCCCAACTCGTCAAGATGGATTATGTCAGCCATTGAGGAGATGCCACCGGAAACGGTAAACTTTACACTTGGCCATCTTGCTGACAACTCTTTACAAAGAGCGAAATTTGGACCAGTTAGCATTCCGTCTTTTGAGATATCTGTCACGATACACTCCGTGAGACCGAATGGCACAAATCTTTGCAGCAGATTGTCGATTGTGAGGGATGAATCTTCAGTCCAGCCAGCCACGGCAACCTTATCGCCTCTGACATCGGCTCCAAGAATGATACGCGAGCCACCATAACGTGTCAGCCAACGCTCCATAAGTTCCGGATTCTTTACAGCCACACTCCCAATTATGGCATGTTTGGCACCGGCTGCAAAGACAGACTCCAAGCCCACATCATCCTTAATGCCACCACCCCACTCAATGTCAATATCAACCGAATCAGTAATCTCCTTTAGGATTCTTAGATTGCATGGTTTCCCACACTTGGCGCCATCAAGGTCTACAAGATGTACTCTCTTTACTCCGGCAACCGAATATTTCCTGACCATATCCAGAGGAGTCACGTCATACACGGTTTTTTGCCCATAATCTCCTTGGCGCAAGCGTACACTTTTACCGTCTATTATGTCGATGGCGAGGATTATCTCTATCATAACTCCAAGAAATTTTTCAGTATAGTCTCACCCACGTCACCGCTCTTTTCCGGATGGAACTGGGTGCCGTAATAATTCTCATATTTCAAGGCAGCCGAGAACATGATGCCATGTTTTGTTGTGGAAATTGTGTCATTACACAGAGAGGCATAATAACTATGGACGAAATAGACGTATGATCCAGAGTCGATACCTTTAAACAGTTTGCTTTCAAGGTTTGCGATACGATTCCAGCCCATATGCGGCACCTTAATATCACCACTTTCATCGAAGTGGCGAACGTTGGTGTCGAAGATTCCAAGACAATCCACATCACCCTCTTCTGAATGTCGGCACATCACCTGCATACCGACACATATACCCAACACAGGGCGGCGAATCTTAAGCAATGTCGGCTCGAGGTTCAGCTGATGAAGATTATCCATGGCCTTACCGGCATTTCCTACTCCTGGGAGTATAACATGGCTCGCCTTTTCTATAATTGAAGGATTGGAAGTCAACACCCATTCAGCATTTAGACGGCTTATGGCATTTCCCAATGAGCGAATATTACCCATATTGTAATCAATGACTGCAATCATAACACACCCTTGCTTGAAGGTAAGACATAATTGAAAGCATCTCTCTTTATTGCCATTTTCAAGGCTCTTGCAAAGCCTTTGAACACAGCCTCGGCGATGTGGTGGTTGTTTTCACCCTTTGCCTCGATATGTAGGTTGCAACGCATGGCGCTGCATAGCGACTGGAAGAAATGTTTAAACATTTCAGTTGGTGTGTCGCCAACATATTCACGAGTAAACGTCACATCCCAGCTGAAATCGATCCTCCCTCCGAAATCAAGCAACACGAGGGCGCGGCTCTCATCCATTGGGAGCACGAACCCATAACGTTCGATTCCCCGCTTGTCGCCCAAAGCCTCGAGGAAAGCCTCACCAAGAGAGATCGCGACGTCTTCCATTGTGTGATGCTCATCCACCTCAAGGTCGCCTTTACAACTTATCTTCATGGCTATTCCAGAGTGGTGAGGAATCTGCATCAGCATATGGTCAAAGAATTTGAGACCAGAATCAACTGCAGACTCTCCTCGCCCATCGAGGTCAACCTCGACGTGGATGTCAGTCTCTGTCGTCTTCCGGCTCACGACAGCCTTTCGTCCGCCACCCAAAATATATCTTGCAATCTCATGCCAGTCATTACTTGCGTAGTAGCTGAGGTCTGTGCTCTTCACATCGCTCAGAAGGATTCCTTGTGCTCCGAGATTATGGGCGAGCTGCACGTCAGAGTTGCGGTCACCGATCACGAAGCAATTCTTCAGGTCGTAAGAGCCGTCGAGATATTTCGTCAGCATGGCGGTTCCGGGTTTCCTTGTGGGAAGATTATCCTGAGGGAAACTGCGGTCGATATATTGAGCGTCAAATGTCACCCCCTCGCCTGCGAGAGTGGAGAGCATCTTCTCATGGGCAGGATAGAAAGTTCCTTCCGGGAAAGAAGGGGTGCCGAGACCATCTTGATTGGTCACCAACACCAATTCATACCCCTTATTCATAAGCATACTCAACCCGGAGATGGCTCCCGGCACAAACTCCAGTTTCTCGAGGGAGTCAATCTGCTCATCTTCCGGTTCCCTAATTATGGTGCCGTCGCGGTCGATAAATATAGCCTTTTTCAATTGTGACATCTTCGTTTAGAATATTCTTTTATGAGTCTTAAAGTCCTGATGTTCTCATCCGGAGTGCCCACTGTTATTCTCAGCGTTGACTCGCACCCTGGGAGAGAACTCCTGTTACGCACGATGACACCTTCCTGGAGCAGATAATCGTAGAGAGACCTTGCATCATCCACCTTTATCAAGATGAAGTTGGCATCCGAATGATACACTTTCTTTACACAGCAAATCCCGGAAAGTTCATTTGCCATCTTGTCTCTCTCTTTCTTTATCTCATCGATCCTCAAATCTGGGTTGCTATCCAAAACTTCAAGAAGTTTTTGCTGGATGACGCTGCTCATATTGTAAGGATACTTGACACGGTTGAAATAACTGATGACAACCGGATCGGCAAAAGCCATTCCGACTCGCATCCCAGCCATTCCCCATGCCTTGGAGAACGTTCGGAGCACAATGAGATTCCTGCGCCTTCCAACTTCAGACAACATAGATGGTTTGTCGGAGAAATCAGCATAAGCCTCATCCACTACCACCATACCGTCGAAATTATCGACTATATGTAGGATCTCATCCTTTGGAAACGCATTGCCGGTAGGATTGTTTGGGCTGCAAATCCATATCAGTTTGGTGTGATTGTCAATTGCCTCGAGTAGTTGGTCTGTTGGCAAACTGAAGTCATGCCCCAACAAAATCTCACGGAAAGACACGTTGTTGATTTCGGCAGCCACCTTATAGACACCATAGCTTGGGGATATCGCCACGGCATTGTCAATCGCCGGGTTGCAGAATATCCGATACGTAAGGTCGATAGCCTCATCGCTGCCGGCGCCACCGAGGAATATAGACTCCTCCGGTATGCCGAAAATATCAGCCACCCTTCTTTTGAGTCTTTTCTGATGAGGGTCGGGGTAACGGTTCACCCCATTCTGGTAAGGGGATTCGTTGGCATCGAGCCATACGCTGATATCGCCCCCCTTAAACTCATCACGGGCAGTGGAATACGGCTCAAGAGTCAGGATATTTTCTCGTATGTATTTTTCGGGAATCTTATTTTCCATTACATCTAATGTCTTTTATCATTACACCTAATTTCTGCGGCATGGGCGTGAGCCTCGAGGCCTTCGGCACGAGCCATAGTTACCACCACGTCCTTGATATTGTTTAACCCTTCGGGTGTAAGTTCCTGATAGGTGATCTTGTGCATGAAGCTATCAACGTTTACGCCACTGAAGCTGCGAGCCCATCCGGAAGTGGG
>CAYMBR010000029.1:0-28627 GCA_964388725.1 uncultured Sangeribacter sp.
CTGCTCTCCTGTTATCCTACTCTAAGCTGGGGCAATGCCCCCTCAGTACTGTCCACTTTAATCTTTATTTTTTGCATACTTATTGCATATTTTTTTGTACTTTTGCAGTATGGAATATGATCTGAAATATATGCGCAGAGCTCTGCAGCTCGCAAAACTCGGCGAAGGTCTCGTCTCCCCCAATCCAATGGTGGGTGCCGTAATCGTAGCCAATGGCAGAATTATCGGCGAAGGCTACCATCATCAATTCGGAGGCCCCCATGCCGAAGTCTGTGCTGTAAACTCTGTAAAAGAAGCCGACCGCCATCTGCTGAAAGATAGCACCATCTACGTCACCCTCGAGCCTTGCTCCCACTACGGCAAGACGCCCCCATGCTCAAGACTCATCATCGATAGTGGCATCCCCCGGGTCGTCGTCGGTAGCGCCGACCCATTCCCTGCCGTCAGCGGACGGGGTATCCGGATGCTCCGACAAGCTGGCGTCGAAGTCATCGAGGATGTGCTGCGCGAAGAATGCGACGCTATCAATGTCCGATTCCTCACTGCCCACCGCCTTGGTCGCCCCTGGATCCAGCTGAAATGGGCGCAAAGCGCCGATGGATTTATGGCCGGTTTAAAGCCGGATGGAACCCCTTGCCCCGTCCGCTTCTCCACCCCGGTTTCTTCGGTCTGGATGCACCGCCGTCGCTCCTTGGTCGATGCCATTATGGTCGGAACCAACACCCAAAGAATCGACCGCCCGCAACTCAATTGCCGACTCTGGCCCGGGCATGCCCCAAGGCGAATAGAGCCTTCCCACGACCTGAAGAAACTGATGCGCGAACTCTATGCCCAAGGCATCACTTCCCTTATGGTCGAAGGGGGACCAACTCTCCTCAAAAGCTTCATCGACCTCGGCCTTTATGATGATATCAAAGTCGAAGTCTCGCGAATCAAACTCGACAATGGCCTTCCTGCTCCAACTCCCCCATTTCATAAAGTATGTTAAAATCTCTGAAAATGGCTTTATTGCATTAAAAAAGTTTACAAGATATGCCAATTTATTGGGCAAATAGTGTTAAATTTGCAGATTGAAACGACACGCTTATGCGTTAAAAACATACTTTTGTGAAATTAAGACTCTCATTTACAAGAAGTTTTCTCATGTCGGTGTGCATATCCGCACTGGCTGCATCGCTCGTTTCCTGCAATGCCAAGAGCGATTCCACCACTTATACCTATATCCCGTCGTCGGCCGCGTCTGTCACAGCATTCTCAATCAAGCATAAGGACTCCAGCATCAAGGCCGACTCCGTATTCTTTTCTATAGATCTCAACCGGGGCGTGATTTTCAACGCCGATTCTCTGCCTGTCGGTACGGAAGTCACTAAACTCGTGCCATCAATAACTTATACTTCTTCCGCATCGGCGGTGACCCTCACTGTCACCACCGATGGCGAGACTGAGGAACTCGACTATATGACCAATCCAAGCGACTCCGTCGATTTCACAAATCCTGTCTTGCTTACCATCACCGCAGAGGATGCCGAGACTGTTCGCGAATACACCATCAAGGTCAATGTCCACACTATGGAGCCAGACTCTATGGTCTGGGACCAGATGGCTGTAACCCCACTGCCATCCGCACTCGGCGCCCCAAAGAAGCAGAAGACGGTGAAATTTAAAGACACCACCTACTCCCTTATCCAGGAGAGCAACGACTCTTACTCGCTCGCTGTCGGCAGAGATGTCCTGACCGCCGACTGGGTGGTCAGCACCCCCAACCTTGATTTCCAACCGGATGTGCGCTCTCTCGACGCCACTCCCGACTATCTCTGCATTCTCGACGAAGCGGGCGTGCTGCACACCTCCGCCGACGGCATCACCTGGAGCAACACCGGTCTCGTCTGGACCAACATCATCGGTGCCTATGAGAACACGCTGCTCGGTATTCGCAACGATGGCGACACGCCCGTGCATACCTGCTGGCCATCCGGAACTTATCCCGAAACTGCCGTCAAACCCGACTTCCCCGTTGCCGGCTACAGCGACTTCGTTCAGTTTAGCAACCGCTGGACCACCCTCCCCATCGGCTTCATGACCGGCGGCAGACTCGCCGACGGCTCTCTCACTGAAAAAACCTGGGGATTCGACGGCGACAACTGGGAAATGCTCTCGGAAAATATGGTGCCAAGACTCGATGGAGCCTCTATCGTGCCATACTACGTCTATCGCAAAACTTCCTCTTCGCTCGTCCAGACCGAATTCTCAGTTTGGATGCTGATTGGAGGTCTGATGGAAGACGGCTCCTGCAACCGAACCATATATGTCTCCTACGACAATGGTGTCAACTGGTATGCGGCAGACACCCAGATGCAACTACCCGACTATGTCCCGGGCCTTTACGACCTGGATGCCATCATGATAGAATGGCCAAAGCAGGCCTCGCTCGAAGGAAACTGGCAGACACGCTCTTCACGCGACCTTGCCCCAATGACACGCCTTGCCTATGAGGTGGAAGACAATGAAGTCTATTGGGATTGCCCTTACGTTTATATTTTCGGTGGAATGACGGAAGCCGGTTATCTCAACGATGAGGTATGGCGCGGTGTCCTCAACCGACTTTCTTTCATGCCGCAATTCTGACACCGATGAGAAAGATCACCTTAGTCATCCTGCTTCTCGCTGTCCTTGGTATCAGCAGCCCCGCTGCAGCTGCCCAGGAAGACTACCGGTATGACGCCGGCGGTGGTCTCGGCATGACCGGCTATCTCGGTGATGCAAATATGTCCAACCTCTGGAGCCACCCTGGCTTTGACGCCATGCTCCTGTTCAGATATCTCCGCAATCCAAGAATCGCTTTCAAGACCGGGCTCTACATCGGCTCCCTGAGCGGCAACACCGCCGATATGTCTGACGTGCTCCCCGATGGTGCCCAATTCAAATTCTCAACCACTTTCTATGAGCTGTGCGAGATGTTTGAATTCAATTTTCTCAACTATGGAATAGGTGAGAAATACCGCAACCTCAAGCGGTTCTCCCCTTACATCACTGCCGGCGTGGGCGCCACAATGTGGTCGAGCGACGGTTTCCTCGGCGCGGCTTTCACAATCCCATTCGGCATCGGGGCTAAATTCAAAATCAACCGCCGCCTTAACCTCGGGCTCGAGTTTCTGATGAAGAAAACCTTCTCCGACCGCCTCGACGGCGAGAATCTCAAAGACCCACATCTAATAAAGTCGAGTTTTGCAAAAAACACCGACTGGTATTCCACCCTCTCCCTGACGCTTAGCTATGAGTTTTCAAAGCGATGCGCAACTTGCAATTATAAAGATTAAAAAAAACAGACTCCGCAATGGAAAAACTTGAAGATATACTTGGCCGACTCGACATGACCCGCATCCCGCGACATGTCGCGATGATCATGGACGGCAACGGCCGATGGGCCAAATCCCGTAGCCAGGTCCGTAGCGTAGGACACTACGAGGGCATCACCAGCGTCCACAACGTCACTGCTCTCTCTTCCGACCTCGGAATGTCTTATCTCACCCTCTATGCCTTCAGCACCGAAAACTGGAACCGCCCGCAGGATGAGGTCGACACGCTGATGACCATCATCGGATGGGCTATCGCCAGGGAACTCGACGAGCTGCTCCGCAACAACGTAAAGATCAATCTTCTCGGCGATATTCTCCGCGTGCCGGAAGGACCACGCCAGGAACTCTTCGATGCCCGCGACAAGACTGCCCATTGCACTGGTCTGCAACTGAATATCTGCATCAGCTACTCTTCCCGTTGGGAAATCGTTGAAGCTGCCCGGCAACTCGCCCGCGAGGCTGCCGAAGGCAAAATCAAACCCGACGACATCGACGAGACATTATTCAGCAATCATCTCGCAACCGCCGGAATGCCTGACCCGGACCTCCTAATTCGCACCGGTGGCGAAGAACGGATCAGCAACTATCTCCTCTGGCAGATTGCATACAGTGAACTCTACTTCACCCCTACCCTTTGGCCCGACTTCGGGAAAGAGGAATATGCCCTCGCTCTCCTCGACTATCAGCAACGCGAACGCCGTTTCGGAAAAACATCCGAGCAAGTCTCCCCAACCGCTAACCCCTAACCGACAACCGACAACCGACAACCAACAACAATATGACTTTTCTCAAAAAAATATTGCCCGTTTTAGTCTTGATCGCGGCTTGCGCCACGGCTTTCTCTGCCTCAGCTCAGTCGCCGACCAACGATACCATATATGCCCCGGACATCATCTACTCCCCTATCCCTAAGGTCTATGAAATCGCCGGCATTAAGGTGTCGGGCGTCTCTAACGCCGAAGACTACGTCATCATCGGCTATTCCGGCCTGTCGGTCGGCGAGAGAATTGAAATCCCCGGAAGCGCTATCACTACCGCTGTCAAACGCTTCTATAAGCAAGGTCTTTACTCCAAAGTGGAGATTACGCTCGAAAAGGTCGTCGGCGACAAGGCTTGGCTCGAAATCTCTCTCAAAGAACAGCCCCGTATGTCGGAAATTCGTTTCACCGGCGTCAAAGGGGGCGAGAAAAAGGATCTCCTCGAGCGACTCGGCGTCGAGAAGGGACAACAGCTTACTCCCAACATCGTGCAGCGTATCCGCCAGGTCGTGCAGAAATACTATGAAGGTAAGGGATTCAAAAACGTGGTGGTCACTTCCACTCAGCAGCCCGACCTCTCCCAGGAAAACTATGATTACCTCACGGTCAACGTCGACCGACAAAATAAAGTGAAGGTCCACAAAATTTACATCAACGGCAACAATGTCTTGAGCGACCGTAAGTTCAAAAATACCATGAAGAAGACCAACGAGAACCACGACATTCTCAACCTCTTCAAGCAGAAGAAATTTATTGACACCGACTATGCCGACGACAAAATCCGAATCATTGAGAAATACAACGAACTCGGTTATCGCGATGCCGAGATCGTCAGCGACTCTATTGTGAAATTCGACGACAAGGAAGTCGATGTATATATCACTGTCGATGAAGGCGACAAATACTATATCCGTGATATCAACTGGGTTGGAAACACCGTTTATTCCACCGAATACCTAAATCAGCTGCTCGGTATTTATCCCGGCGACGTCTACAACCAGAAGCGCCTCAACAAGCGTACCAACGAAGACGACGATGCCGTGGCAAACCTTTACCTCGACAATGGCTACCTTTTCTTCAATCTCGTGCCTATCGAGCAGAACGTCTCCAACGACAGTATATCTCTCCAGATGCGTATCTATGAGGGTCAGCCTGCCAAAATCAACAAGGTGGTGATCAATGGCAACGACCAACTCTATGAAAAGGTAATCCGCCGCGAACTACGCGTAAAACCCGGCGATCTCTTCTCAAAACGCGAGCTGATGAATTCGGCACGCGAAATCGCCGCCTCCGGCCATTTCGACCCCGAAACAATGGGCATCAATCCGCAGCCTAACGAGTCGGACGGCACCGTCGATATCATCTTCGACCTCGAGCAGAAGGCAAACGACAAGGTCCAGCTTTCTCTCGGATGGGGACAAACCGGTGTCACTGGCCAGGTTGCCCTACAATTCTCAAATTTCTCAATCAAGAACCTCTTCAATCCTTCCACCTACCGCGGTATCATCCCGCGCGGCGACGGCCAGACTTTCTCCATCTCCGTCCAGACCAACGCCAAATATTATCAAAGCTACAGCATCAGCTTCTTCGACCCTTGGCTCGGTGGCCGACGCCCCAACTCTTTCTCCTTCTCCCTCGACTATAGTCGATCCACCGGAGTCAACAGCCGCTTCTACAACCAGAGCTATTATAACTCCTACGCCAACTACTATAGCTACTACGGATATGGCAGCTACAACACCAACTATAGCCAGTATGCCTACCAGGATGCCTACGACCCCAACAAGGTCCTCCAGCTCGCTGGCGTTAGCGCTGCTTATGGCACCCGCCTCACCTGGCCCGACGAGTATTTCCAGTTCCAGGTCTCGCTTGCCTATCGTTGGTATTATCTGAAAAACTGGGACTATCTGCGATTCATGCAGACCGGCTCTGCAAACTCCATCGTCCTGGGTCTTTCTCTCAGCCGAACCACTGTCGACAACCCAATCTATCCGCGCCGCGGCTCAAACTTCGGTCTCTCTCTCCAGATGACCCCTCCTTGGACCAAGATGCGCAAAGGGCACGACTGGGAAACCCTCGCCTACAAGGCCGACCAATTGTATGATTCCAAGGCTCAGGCCGAACTCTACAAATGGATTGAATACTGGAAACTGAAATTCCAGAGCAAGACCTTCACACCCCTCACTAATCCCGACGGAAACTGGACTCTCGTCCTTATGACCCGTGCTGATTTCGCACTCCTCGGTAGCTACAACAAGTATGTCAAGTCGCCTTTCGAAACTTTCTATTTCGGCGGCGACGGCATGACCGGTAGCTACACTTACGCCACCGAAACTGTCGGTATGCGTGGTTACGAAAACGGTCAGTTCACCCCCTACAATTATGAGGCCTACGCCTACGCTAAATACACCTTCGAACTCCGATTCCCGTTCATGCTGCAGCCCAACACCACCATCTTCGCTCTCGCTTTTGCCGAAGCCGGTAATGCCTGGACAAGCATCAATAAGTTCGCACCTTTCAACCTCAAACGTTCCGCAGGTGTCGGAATCCGTCTTTACCTCTCAATGCTCGGATTCCTCGGTATCGACTGGGGATATGGTTTCGACAAGGTATGGGGTACGCGCGGCGGCGGCAACCTTCACTTCGTCCTCGGACAGGAATTCTGATGCTAATTAAACTGTTTTTGAAGCAAAACGCGCATTTGTTAAACTTTAACGGCACAATTTTGTCTTAAAAGTAGTGATTCATTTTTAATTCCGTTTAATCCGTAAATAATTTTTGACCGATATGAAAAAACTTATGATATCTCTTGCCTTGGTGGCTATGACTGCAATTGGCGCTTTCGCCCAGAAATTTGCTCTCGTCGACATGGACTATATCCTCCGAAACGTGCCAAGCTATGAGATGGCCAACGAACAACTCAACCAGGTGTCGCAACGCTGGGAACGCGAAGTCACAGAACTTTCCAAGGAAGCGGAGACCATGTATAAAAACTATCAGTCGGAGATGGTATTCCTCACCGACGACCAGAAAAAAGCCCGCGAGGAAGAGATTGTGGCCAAGGAGAAGGAAGTCACCGACCTCCGCTATAAATATTTCGGACCGGAAGGTGAACTCTTCAAAAAGCGCCAGAGCCTGATGAAACCCATCCAGGAAGATGTCTATAATGCCGTCAAGGCCGTAAGCGAAGAAAAAGGTTATCAGGTGATTTTCGACCGTGCCTCTTCTCAAAGCATCGTCTTCGCTTCCCCTAAAATCGATGTCAGCAACGATGTCCTCGCAAAACTCGGCTACTCCAAATAAGATATCGCTTCCCTCGATTGATATGGCGTTTCCCAGAGTGTTATCGCCATCCCTCGAGTTTCCTCGAGTTATTTCGGGATGCCTCGAGCAAAAATTTTAAAAAAATAATTAAAAATATAACAACAAGAAAAATGATCAAGAAAGCACTTTTAGCCATCGCGCTCATCTGCCCGATGCTCCTCTCCGCCCAGACCCTTAAAATCGGCCTCGTCAATTTCAACTCCATCCTCACTGCTATGCCGGAGACTACCGAAGCCCAGAACAAGATCAAGGAAGTGAGCGACAAGTATGACGCCGAATATAAGAAACTTGGCGAAGAGATGAATCGCCTCGTCACTGAATACCAGAATATGCCGGAGACTGAACTCCCTGCCATCAAGGAACGCAAAACACGCGAACTGAGCGACTACCAGCAGAAAATCCAGCAGTTCGAACAGACTGCAATGCAGGATCTTCAGAAAATGCAGAATGAGCTCATGGGCCCAATCCAGCAGAAAATCATTCAGGCTGTGGAAAGCGTTGGCCGCGAAGGCGGTTACTCCCTCGTGCAGATGTATGACCCACAGCTCACTCTATTCTATGCTGAGCCGGTCGTTGATGCCACAGACGCTGTCAAAGCGAAACTCGGCCTCCAATAATTGATTCTTTGTGTTGATTAAATGCAACACCATGACAAAAATGAATAATGACATCGTGGCGGAAGTTAACCCTTCCGCCTTTTATTTAGGTCCTATCGGTGTCTTCGACTCCGGATATGGTGGCCTGACTATACTGCGCCAACTGCGCAAGGTGTTGCCTCAATACGACTACCTCTATCTGGGCGACAACGCGCGTGCGCCTTACGGCTCGCGTAGCTTCGACGTCGTATATCGATACTCCCGCGAAGCCGTCGCCGAACTATTCGCCCGCGGCTGCCCTCTCGTCATCATCGGGTGCAACACAGCTTCGGCTAAAGCCCTGCGATCTATCCAGCAACTCGACCTTCCGAAGATCGACCCGTCGCGCAGGGTCTTGGGAGTCATACGCCCCACTGTCGAAATCCTCGGCAATGTCTCCAACTCCGGGCATATCGGTGTGCTCGGCACTCCCGGCACCGTGGCAAGCCATTCCTATTTGCTGGAGACACGAAAACTCTTCCCGGAGATGACCGTCACTGAAGAGGCTTGCCCTCTTTGGGCAGCTATCGTCGAAAGCTCCGAGGCGGATAGCGACGGCGCTGATTATTTCGTCAAGAAACAGATCGACTTGCTTATGCAGCGTGATCCGGAGATCGACACCATCGTGCTCGGGTGCACCCACTATCCGCTGCTTCTCAACAAAATCAGAAAATATACCCCCGCCGGTGTCTCTGTCCTCGACCAGGGTCCCATTGTCGCGGAGTCGCTCAAGGATTATCTCCGGCGGCATCCGGAGATGGATGCACGTCTGACAAAGAATGGTGCGGTGGAATACCTGACAAGCGAGAACCCCGAAAAATTCGACGAACTCGCTTCTCTCTTCACCAACGACGATGTCCACTCTAAACAATGCTCTTTCGATTGATATGGAGGCTAATGAACGTTTGAAATTATTGTCGGCGCATCTCGAAATGCACCCCGACGACGAAGACGCACTTATTGAACGCGGTCGAATTTACTGGTCGCTCGACAGGCGAAGTGACGCCATCAACGACTACCTGGCTGCTCAAAGACTTAACCCGGAAGGCAAAGCCCCTCAATTGCTTAAGGCCACTTACGATATCCTAAACTTCTACCACAAAGACCTCTACAACCCTTAAATCAATGCTCAATGCATTTTATAAGTCCCACGGCATAATCGCTCGCGGACGCAACGCCGACACCTTCTGCGCAGGGGCATAACTCCGCTCTGGATATAGCATGATTCGGCGCTCGCGAGCCCAGCCTCGGTCACGGTTGCGGATTGACATCACCGCCAGTCCGCGCTTGCCGCGTAGCCGCAGCCGGAGATCTCCCACAAGGTCGGTCATGTCTGCTACGCTGCTCGTCTCATAATCAATTGTCTCGCCGCCTATTGTCGCTCTAACCGACATCCGGTCGCCAAAACTCATTACATAATCCCTGCAGCCCACTGCCACGCGCTCTACCCGGCGCGACGTATATATTGGTGTAGTGGAATAATATTTCTGACTGTTCATAATCGGATAATTTTGCGAATTTCCGCCTTTCCCGGCAGATCTCCTTGTTTATGCTGCAAAATTAACCAATCATACTGCCAACTCCTTGCAGTCCTTTCTTAATTAATCCTAAAAATTGTAAATTCCCCTCCCATAAATCCTCAATTCAAAACAAAATTCAAAATTCAAAATTCAAAAAAGAGCCTTCCAAGGATCTCATCCTTGAAAGGCTCTTTTTTGTACAGGAAGTGGGACTCGAACCCACACAGCCGGTAAGGGCCAGGGGATTTTAAGTCCCCCGTGTCTACCATTCCACCATTCCTGCTTCCAAAACCGACATCCGGCTTTTTCTCTTGCAAAATTAATATCTTTTCCCCACTATTCCAAATTTTTTCTAAAAAAAGCGACCCCGTCGGCTTCTTTTAATATATCCCCCTCTCCCAATTCTCAATTCTCAATTCTCAATTACCTAAATCGACTGCCACGGTCCTATTTTCTTCGATTTCTTACGTTCCGACTTGATATATTCAAAAGTAGCCTGCACAGGATAATGATCCGATGTGTTGAGTCTCAGTCGTTTCACCTTCAACGCCCGCAAAGTCGCCCCGCGATAGAATATCTGGTCAATGTGGAAGAGAAAAAAGAATTGATTGAATGTGTTGGTCGGCCCGAAATTCGTCTCCGAATACGCATCCTGAAAACCCGCATCCCGCATCTGCCGATAGCACCAGCTCCCCTGCACGTCGTTGAAATCCCCACACGCTATCAGCGGACTTATACCCTCTGTGGCCTCCACAAGGTCTTTCACACTCGCCGCCCGAGACCGGAATGCCACGCCAAGCTTCGGAAATATCTCGTTGCGAAACTCCGAATAACTCCTCTTCGCTGTACGCACTCCCTTGATATCGGACACCACTCCCCTCTCGTCGTCGGTCAGATTGTAGGAGTCAAGATGAAAATCCACTATCGGAAGTTTAAACCCGTTTATGTCTACCTCAAACATCGTCCATCTCCGCCGGCTCTTCCAATATTCCTCCTCGTACGCATCTGAATTGCGGAAACTCTTGTATGTCACAGGATATTTGGAAAGTATCTTGAGGTCGCGTCCAGTATTACCCTCCCGATAGGGATAGGCAGCATATAATGAATCAATCAATCCGCGGCTCCAATGATGGATTTCCGACGCATCCTCATAATTCTCTATCTCCTGTAGGCAAATGATGTCGGCCTCGCTCTCTATCAGAAATTTTATGGCGCGGTTGCCCGGCAGATGGCTCTTGGTGGTGTCGGCGAAATGCAGACAATTGAAGGTCATCAGCGTGAATGTCTGGCTCGGGTCGTAGGCATCCTGCGACTTCGATACCGGAGTCACATCCTTAAGAGTGCCCCAGCAGGCAAATAGCGTTACGGCCGCAAGGGCTCCCGTCACCAGTCCTCCCGTACATAGCCAGATAACTCCCACTATCAGTGTCGCTATGGCAAGATACGGAAGCGCAAGCACCAGCACCGACGGAAGTGTGAAATATTCCGGATTGCACAACCCGCCAAATGCCGCAGCAATAGTGAATAGGTAAAGAACAATCGATGCTATGCGAAGCACCATTCTTATCAGTGGAGAAACTATTATCATCTTTTTCTTATTATATTCATTTCCGACCCCTCAATTCTTAATTCTTTTCGACAACTCATTCAGCTCCTTCCGTTCCCTCCGGCTCAGACCATCATAGCCCGACGATTTGATCTTGTCGAGCAATTCATCAAGCCGCGCCATATCATCCCTATACTGATTCAATGTCTTCACCATCTTATCCGCACTTCTCTTCCTTTCCTTCCCCCATCTCCCCAACGACGAAAACGACGAAAACGATGACAACGACGAAAACGAAGACAACGAAGACAACACCCCA
Source organism: uncultured Sangeribacter sp. (assembly GCA_964388725.1). Taxonomy (GTDB): domain Bacteria; phylum Bacteroidota; class Bacteroidia; order Bacteroidales; family Muribaculaceae; genus Lepagella. The sequence goes on from CAYMBR010000029.1 coordinate 11,459, forward strand.
AAACACAACCCTCCGATATGCGCCGCCTGATTGCCTCCCCATCCTACAATCGTCAGCAATCCACACACTATCGCCACCCATTTCAGTTTCACATTCCCTATCAGAAATAGCCTTATTTCAAGATTCGGATGCTTGATGGCCGCTCCCGACATCACCGACAGCACTGCACCACTGCACCCGCATAGCCAGCCACCTCCACACCCCAAGGCTGCTGCCGCAAGGAATACAATCCCTCCCATCAGTCCGCCTCCAAAGAAATAGAGCGCAAGATCCCGGTCGCGGAGATTGGTCAGCAGTATGCAGCCAAACCAATAGAGCCACAGAAGATTGAAAAGCACATGCAAGATGTCAAAATGAATCCACATGTATGTAAGCAACGCCCATGGGCGACTCAGGAACATCGAGAACCTGGCCGGAAGAGTCAGCCACTCTTCTATCCCGGGATTGAAATGCATCCACTTCCCAAGCAGACTCACCACCGCCACTACAAGCCATATCGCGGCCTCCGACATGAGGATCCATGCCAATAGCCCGCTCCCACCGCAATATCTTTTCCACTTCTCTATCACCTCAAAACTCCTTTCTTTTTCCAGTAGAGAAGCACTATGATGCCGAAGAGCATGCCTCCAAGGTGCGCGAAATGCGCCACTGTGTCCATGCTGCCGCTGACTCCAAGGAAAAACTCTATCACTCCATAACCTATCACCATATACTTGGCCTTGATCGGCACCGGAATGAAGAAGAGATATAGAGGCATGTCGGGGAAAGTGAAAGCAAATCCAAGCAAGATGCCATAAATCGCCCCCGAGGCCCCTATGGTGCACATCGACGACTTGAACTCTGATATTGCACTCAGCCAATTGTCAGCCCCTTGCGCCACTGCCGCATCCACCACCTCTTTCATGTGGCCGTAGGTCAGTCCGTTGAGACACGCTATCCCGCTAACATAGTCATGTTCCCACGTCAGTCCCCATACCGCCTCCTGGACAAGGCCGGCGCCGATGCCGCATATCATATAAAACAATAGAAACTTCGCCGATCCCCACACCTGCTCAAGTATGCGCCCAAACATCCATAGGGTGAACATATTGAAAAACAAGTGCACCAGGCCGCCATGCAGAAACATATAGGTGAAAAGCTGGAAGGGATAGAATGCGGGACTCCCTATCAGGTGCAGTCCCAGTCGATTCACTAACGTGTTGGAAAAACCGGGCACTATCTCCCCGGCAAGCCATACTATCAGGTTTATTATTATCAGATTTTTTGTCACCGGCGGCATGCTGCTCCACCAGTTCCCTTCTCTATATGCATTATTCATTTTTCTTTTTCATTTTCATCCTTCACCGCGTCAGCTAATTTGGTGGTGTGTGAAGGCGTAAGCCTAAATTTCACTGCAAAATTAACAATTTTACTCCGCTTTTTACGACTTTTATAGCAAAAAAGCGATTTTTTTGCACTTTTTTTTAAATTTTCTATCCAAAAAGTTTGCTATCTTATTTTTATGCGTTATATTTGCGCTTTGTAAACTAAAACTTTATAATACTAATCAAAAAATCACTGTTATGAACAAGACAGATTTAGTGAATGAGATCGCTGCTAAGGCAGCCCTCAGCAAAGCTGATGCCAAGAAAGCTCTCGACGCAACCCTCGAATCTATCTCCCAGGCTCTCGCCAACGAAGACAAAGTGCAGCTCCTCGGATTCGGCTCTTTCGCCGTGGTTGAAAAGCCCGCTCGCGAAGGCATCAACCCCCGTACAAAGGAAAAAATCCAGATCCCGGCTCACAAGGTCGTGAAGTTCAAGGCTTCCGACTCCGTAATCGGCTAATACCTGCATATATAAGGCCATTGGCCTTATATGATATCTACTATTCAGGCATGCGTTTCATCGCAAGCCTGAATTTTTTATAGGCAGCTGTGAAAACGATGAAAACGACGAAAACGACGAAAACGACGAAAACGATAAAAACGACGAAAACGCATTTTGCATATATCCTAAAAATTTACTAACTTTGCATCCTAATCAATCGATTGACAAAAGAATGAAGATAGAAGATATCATAACCCGTGGGGTCAGCGACGCCGTCAAGACCCTCTACGCCCTCGATTTCCCGGCTGACAAAATACAGCCACAACAGACCAAGAAAGAATTTGAAGGAAACCTCACCATAATGGCGTTCCCCTTTCTTAAGGCATCTCACAAGTCGCCTGAGGCTACCGCCACTGAAATCGGCGATTGGCTCGTCGCAAACGTGCCGGCCGTCGAGAAATTCAATGTCGTCAAGGGGTTTCTCAACATTTCCATTAACCCCACCTTCTGGCTCACGACCCTCCACAACATTGCCGAAGACGAGAATTTCGGAATCCGTATGGCCAACGAAAACTCCGACCTCGTAATGGTGGAATATTCAAGTCCGAACACCAACAAACCCCTCCACCTCGGACACGTCCGCAACAACCTCCTCGGGTATTCCCTCTCCCGCATCCTTGAGGCAAACGGCCACAAAGTAGTAAAGACCAACATCGTCAACGACCGTGGTATCCACATCTGCAAGTCCATGCTCGCTTGGCAGAAATGGGGCAACGGTGCAACTCCGGAATCCACCGGCAAGAAAGGCGACCACCTCATCGGCGATTTCTATGTCCTCTTCGACCGCCATTTCAAAGACGAGGTCAAAGAACTGATGGAGAAGGAAAATCTCTCTGAGGATGAGGCTAAAGCAAAGTCGCCGCTGATGCTCGAGGCCCGCGAGATGCTCCGCAAATGGGAAGCCGACGACAAGGAGGTCCGCGACCTCTGGAAGATGATGAACGAATGGGTATATGCCGGTTTCGACGAAACCTACAAGCGACTCGGCGTCTCCTTCGACAAAATCTACTACGAAAGCGACACTTACCTCCAGGGCAAGGACCTCATACTTAAAGGTCTCGAAGAGGGTAAGATGTATCGCAAGGAAGACGGTAGCGTCTGGGCCGACCTCACTGCCGACAGCCTTGACCACAAGCTGCTCCTCCGCGCCGACGGAACATCCGTATATATGACACAGGACATCGGCACCGCAAAACTCCGCTACCAGGACTTCCCTATCGACAAGATGATCTACGTCGTGGGCAACGAACAAAACTACCATTTCCAGGTACTCTCGCTGCTCCTCGACCGTCTCGGCTTCAAGTGGGGCAAGGACCTGACCCATTTCTCCTACGGTATGGTCGAACTCCCGGAGGGGAAGATGAAGAGCCGAGAAGGCACTGTGGTGGATGCCGACGACCTCATCGACAAGATGATAGCCGACGCTGCCGAAACAGGTGCCGAACGCTTTGCCGACATGCCGGACGATGAACGTGCGGAAGTGGCAAGAATCGTCGGTATGGGTGCGCTGAAATATTTCCTGCTGAAGGTGGATCCTCGCAAGAATATGCTCTTCAACCCCAAGGAATCCATCGACTTCAACGGCAACACCGGGCCCTTCCTGCAATACACCTACGCCCGTGTGCAGTCGGTATTGCGTCGCGCCGGCGACGACTTCGACCCGCAGTATATGCCCACTGCAATCCCCAACGAGGTGGAATCCACCCTTATTCAGAAAGTGGCTGATTTCCCCGATGTTGTCAAAGAAGCGGGCAGAACCTATAGCCCGTCGCTGATAGCAAACTATTGCTTCGAGCTTGCCAAGGAATACAACCGCTTCTACCACGACTACAGCATCCTCAAGGAGGAGAACCCCGCTGCGCGTCAGCTGCGCCTCCTTCTCAGCTATGTTGTGGCCCGCACCCTGAAGACCGGTGTCTCCCTCCTCGGCATGGAAATGCCCGAACGTATGTAGCATAAATGTCTTATTTCTTCATACCTTTCGGATAAATTGTGCATTGTGCATTGTGCATTGATTTAAACTTTGGCACTCCTTTTGTTGTCTATTATATTGTAGGGGGAATTTGGTGGAGTGTGAAGGTGTAAGCCTGAATCCTCCGCCGCAGCCTATTCAAAATTCAAAATTCAAAATTCAAAACTATATAAAAGATATGAACGATTATTTCAACAACCAGATGCCGCCGAGTTATATCGACAGCACTGCCGTATCGCGCCAGACCAACGCCGTCATGAAGCGTGTCTATGTCCGCATGTTTATCGGACTCCTCGTCTCCGCATTCTGCGCTCTCGGTGTGGCCTCAAGCCCCGCCGCTATCTCATTCATCTTCGGCAACCAGATAGTATTCTGGGGCATCTTCATCGCCCTCTTCGCAATGGCAATCATGATCCCCGCCCGCATGCACAAGATGGCAAGTGGCACAGTCCTGATGCTCTTCATCGCATATGCCGCCCTGATGGGCGTCTTGATCAGCAGCATATTCCTGGTGTATAAGATATCTGCGATTGTTTCCACATTCTTCATCACCGCCGGCACTTTCGGCGCAATGTCTGTCTATGGCTACGTCACCAAGACCGACCTCACAAAGATGGGCAGCTTCCTGATGATGGCCCTTTTCGGCCTCATCATCGCAATGGTGGTCAACATCTTCCTCCACAGCGCGACAATGAGCTATGTCGTATCGATCATCGGCGTGCTTATCTTCGTAGGCCTCACAGCCTGGGACACCCAGCAGGTGAAACAGCTATCCGCTGCCAACCTTGACCCGGCCCTCACCGACAAACTCGCCACCATGGGAGCGATGAACCTCTACCTCGACTTCATCAACCTCTTCCTCTTCCTGCTCCGCATCTTCAGCGGCAACCGCAACTAATAAGGTAGGGACGCAAAGAAATATGAATACAAAAAGCCCTGCATATCCGTTGGGAGACGGATATACAGGGCTTCGGTATGTTTATTTTGCATAAATGGCAGTGGAATTTGTGGGAATGGAGAAAAATGATTAAATTTGCGGATGCAAGAATCCCGCGATGACTGCGGTGCCCCAGAGGGGGAGCAACACCGGGTGATTGGGAAGTTCGAATAATTTACATAACGAAAGGCGTTTACTACGCTTTATTTCTTGGCCAATCGAAACTTCGGAAATTTTGAATTAGCAGTCAAGAATGAAGCAATAGTAGATGCCCCTCGGGTACGTATATGTACTTCTTTTCTATAGTGAGAAGCTATGGATAAGATTAATTGCATATATTTACATCGCGGGGTCATTCTACCATTGCTCATTTCACTGCAATGGTTCCGAAGACCTCGATTGGCGGGATGAGCATAGGAGTGGCTCCCGCTTTTTCGTTTTTTTGGCAACCGTAACAAGAACGCCATCCCGGAGTCAATGGCTGTGAGAGCAAACGATCCGAAAGATTATGTTTAAAGTTGTATGGGACAAAGAGAATAATGGAGTTCGCTTGACGCTCTCACCGTCGGGCGAAGCTCTAAATGTATGCCCTCGTCCTGTATTTTGGGAAGAGCTAGATTTCCTCAGTCTCAACAAACTCGGATGGAAATATCCACACAGTGAGGCACCACTACTTTGGGCTTGCGAGCGCCGTTACTTCTACAAAGGCGAAATGGTCTTGGAAGTTAAGGGTGGTGACCTTTTTGATAACCATTCGATTAGTTTTTGTTCAGATAAGCACCTAAGGCTTGATCCAATTGATATTGAAAGCCTTCGTGACGCAAACGAAGACTCTATGTTCTTGTTGGAGCATGAGGCAATGGAGTTTATTGACAATGAATATAGAAAGTATAAAGCAATAGCTAAGGCTAAAGAAATAAACCCAGATATAGATTTCGAGCTGTTAGCCGAAAATATCTCAAAGAAACAGAAAACTGAGTATGCGGTCGTAAAAGAAAGTTGTGATAGCTTTGACGTAATGCCTATTGACGATATGAAGGCACAAGGCAAATCTGCCGTACTTAAAAGTAAAATAGACTTCTTTGTATGCTCGTTTTCTGGAGGCAAAGACTCGCAGGTCATACTTGACTTGGCAACAAGAGTAATTCCACAAAAAGATTTGGTTGTCATTTATTCTGATACCGGTTATGAGCTCCCTCCATCTTTAGAACTTTACCAAAAAGTACAAGACTATTATCACTCAATATATCCAGATTTGCGCTTTTATATATCAAAGAACAAGCAACCTTTGATGTATTATTGGGATAAGTTGGGTGCTCCAAGTCGGATGTTAAGATGGTGTTGCAGTATTATGAAATCAGCGCCACTTGCGGTTCTTCTCAAAGAATTGAATGGAGGAGAAAAACAACCCTCCGCTATTTTATTTGATGGTGTCAGAGCAGAAGAAAGCATTAATCGTGCTGGTCGTAGTAGAATAGGTAAAAACGCAAAGCATAATAATATAATAAACATAAGCCCAATACTTGAATGGAATGCGACTGAGATATACCTATATATCATACTACATGGGTTACCATTCAACCAGGCCTATCGAATTGGTTTTTCACGTGTCGGCTGCGTAATCTGTCCGTATTCTTCAAAATGGAGCGAAAATATTGCATCTAAAGTTTATCCAAAAAATATTAGCCCTTTTGTGAAAGCAATTAAAACCTCCCTTTATGAGGCTAACACCTCAGGTATTGATAATTACATTAAACTTGGCAAATGGAAAGAGCGTGCTGGAGGAAGAACTGTGAAATGTGAATCAAGCCTCACTATTGTAGAAGAAGATATTGATTTTAGAGCAATCCTTACTTCTCCACGTGAAGATATTTTCCAATGGTTCAACATACTCGGAGACATCAAGTCTGAGAGTTCTACTCAAAAGACTATAGGTACACTAAATTATAAACACAATTTACATCCATATATAATTGAAAACATTGGAGATAATTCAATTTATTTAGAAGTTAAAGGCACAAATGATAATGTGATATTCATTAGCCAAATAAAAAAAGTTCTATATAAATCGACATACTGCATCCATTGTGAAGTCTGTGAGGTGGAGTGTCCCACTGGAGCATTAAAAGTGTCTCCGTATGTTTCTATTGACACCTCTAAATGTGTTCATTGCTTTAAATGCATTGATTTTGATGGCAAAGGATGCATGTCTGCATCTTCTGTAAATATTTCTACTGGTGATAATAAAAATAAAATGAAATCTACCAAGTCTGGTATAAACCGTTATAACGACGGAATGGGGCTTCGCGAAGCGTGGCTGAAGAAGTATTTGACTACATATGAGACCTTCTTTAACGATGACTCTCATGGTTTGAATCCCCGATATCAAATTCCTCCTTTCATAAACTGGCTTCGAGAAGCTTGTATTCTCAGCAAAGCTGATAAAACAATATCCGAAATTGGCAAGTTGTTGTGCGATCGGTATGACTCCGACCCTAACTCAGTTTGGGAAATTATCTTCATTAATCTCACTGAAAACTCTGAAATTACGAAGTGGTATTTCTCTGAGGTGGACTTTGCAAAAAATTATACAAAGCAGGAACTTGAAATCATGATACAAAATTCGTATCCTGACCTCAAGGACAGAACACTTAAGAATCCACTAAACTCTCTTTTGAATACATTTAAAGAAAGTAGATTAGGCGAACAAGTGCCTGTTGGCGTTCATACAAAAGTATCCGGGAAACCTTGCATTGTCCGCAAGCCACACAATAACTTGTCGCTAGTGGCCACAGCCTACTCGCTTTATCGCTATGCGGAGAAGACGAGACGATACTCGCTGACTGTGTCCGAGTTTTACAATCCAGAACAAAAAGAGGGTATTGTACGCCAGTTTGGTATAGAGCGCGATGCTTTAGAACAAAACCTCCGCTCTCTCGAAGCTGACAGCAATAAGGTGCTTCGATCAGAGTTAAAAATGGGTCTTGACAATATCATCCTTCGTGAAGACCTCACATCCGAAGATATTTTGAAACTAATGCTTAAGCAGCAAGACTAATAACCATAGAATCATCAAAACCAACCAATAATGACAACTAAATATTCAGACTTAATAAAGATGCAAGATTTCCTTCCCGTCTATGACATTATGGACGAGAATCCAAAGGCATGGAAATCTTTCATCCCCACCAGGCAGTTTTGTTTTCTTCTGCGCGAGTCTCTCACCGCTATCACAAGCAAGGAGGTGAGTAAACGCAAGAGTGTGTGGGTACGCGGCACGTTCGGGTCTGGTAAGAGCCATGCAAGTTCAGTAATCAAACATCTCTTGTGTGATGATTTCGAAGAAGTGGCTGACTATATCGAACAAATTCCCGACGAAGCTCTAAAGGCGCAGATACGAAACTTGCGTCAGGGCGGTCGCAGATATTTCGCTGTCATGCTAAAAGGTGTGGAAAAAGCGTATGATATTCCACACTTCACGCTTGCGCTTCAACGCGCTACTACTGAAGCAATCAAAAAAATTGATCCTAATTTTACGGTAACTTCGGATTTCGTTACAGCTGCAAAGTGGATTAAAGACCATCGTGACATATTCGAAAATATATTAGAAACTGACGAAGAATTGTTTTCAACATTCTCATCTGTTGATCAAGTACTGAATCGTCTTGAATCTTGTGACTCCACCACCTATCTTATGGTTGAGAGAGCAGTTAGTGAAGGAATAGGGACAATTTTCCAACACGAAGGAATTAGCGACTGGCTTGTGGAGGTGGATGCTGCTATTGAGTCCCGTGGCATTGGCAACGGACTTATCATATTCTGGGATGAGTTCACTTCGGTAATGGACACTCTAAAAAGTGACCGTATAAATCTATTGCAAAATATTGCAGAAAAATCGCAGAAAAACAATGTCTTTCTGTTCTTAATCTCGCATCGGATCGACACTGCAAATAGTTCTGAGAATAAGGCTGATGATATCTCAAAGATGAGCGACCGTTACATCCACATTCCTTATTCAATGGATGAAGTTAGCACATACCTGATTATGCGACACAGCTACAGCATCTCAAATGCCTCAGCAAATACCGAGTTCAACAAGATAATAAATGCCGTTCTTCCTAAAATAGACGCGACTCTTGACTTTGTGACTAACAAGAATTCAGAACAACGAGCCACCATCAGCAAACTTTTGCCGATGCATCCATACACAGCCTTTCTTTGTTCGTCCATTTCTAATTTTGTTGGTTCATCAAATCGTAGCGTCATCAAATTCATGCACGACGAGGAAAATGGATTTCATGCTTTTCTTGAAAAAGAGGAAAACTATAACACAAATACTCTGCTCACCGCTGACGCTCTTTGGGATTTCTTCTATTCTGAGTTCGAGGAAGATGTTACCAGCACCACTTTCACCAACCTATATAAGTCGAATAAAGATAAAGTTGAGGCTGAAGGTGAGGATTACCTTCGCGTATTTAAAACCATACTCTTGCTTAACGCGTTGCTGCCAAAATTCAAGGAAGATCCAGAAAAGCTGTCACCTGAAGACAAAGTATTTGAATATATCTTTGCCGGTGACCATGCTTCAGGAAAAGTTATCGACATCCTAAATTGGCTTGATGAGAAGAAAGTAGTAGCGAGGGATCCATTCGGACGTTTCAAAATAACCGGCAGTTCTTACAACCAATCCGAAATTAACGCAAAACGCCAGATTGTTACCACTAACTATAAAACAGCGGACAAGGTGCTTCAATATGACACAGCGTCGCTTGAAGAAATAAATGAACTATTTAAAATAGGCGAATCAGTACGCCGTGAGACACTTGTTGGCTATTTTTCATGCGAGGAAAGCGAGGCTCTTGTACGTAGCCGTCTTAATAAATTTACAAATGGGAAGAGCAACTATTTGCACGTTGCAATTTTCTTATCCATAAAAGAGTCTGATCGCGACGGATTTAATACAATTCTTAAAAACTTCTCCAAAGAATTTGAGAATCTAATTCTTATTCTTCCAGATGAGTCAATATCCGAATTCAACTATACGCGATTCGTTGACTCGCTGGCCCATAATATGGTGGCTCAATCGCATTTCAACAATACAGAGGCCAAAGAATATGAAAACAATGCCCATCAGTTTGTGGTAAAATGGATCGCAAGCCTCAAGAAAAACATCTATGCAGCTTATTTCAATGGTCAGGCTTACAGCGATGGAATCTTTGACCAAATACCAGACTTGCTAAACTATAGGCTGAGTATCAAAGCTTACCCTCATGGTCTCGAATCGGTGAGAGAGTTTGGCAAAAAAGGTGTCAAAGACAACTTTTTTGTAGATAAGAACTGTCCAAAAGTAATTCAGCAAATCATCGAGGCCCAAACAACGGCAGCAATTGTCACTCACGGAGGAAATCCCGACCCTATCAAATACATCTTTGAGGAGAACGGCATTACGCTGTTAAAACCCAATGGAGAGCTTTCTGAATATGCGCTTAATTCCGACAACTGGATTAAGCATGTATGTGTGCTTATGGATAAATGTATGGCTGATGCCCACGTAAAATATCATGACCGGTTCTCGCTCGGAGATGTGCTTGCTCCATTCGTAAGCAGTCCCTACGGCTTCTTCACCTCATTTGCCAATTGTGCTGCACTAGCTTTTGCCATCCGCAAACATAAGACAGACCTCTTCGTGCCTGGCGTATCTCAGCCCATCTCTGATGATAAGCTCACTGATATGCTCGTCGACTTGTTCAAGGCCTGGACTAAGGACGGCAAAGCTGACAGTTCGACAAAGTTCTTGCTGCGTTTTGGCTCACCTGAAGAAACTCAACTCAAAGATCTTATTATCGAATTATTCGACCTTCACAAGGTTCCTGACATCAATGTAAAGGAAATCAAGAGTCTCGAAAATGCTAAATGGGCAGTTCAAGAGTTCAGTAAAAAAGTCGCAAAACAACCTCTTTGGACTCTCCTCCATCTTGATAAGAACAGTATCTCTGCCGACCAAAAAGAAGCTCTGCAAGATCTCATTTACATATTCTCACAAGAGAGTCCATCTGTTGAGAAGATCAAGGCCACATACAAAAAGCTTAAGCTTGACAGCACCTCGCTCAACATAATCCTTACCCACGTTCCTAACTATGAAACTGGCTTCAAAGCATTCGTCGCTAACATATCTGAAGCCGAAATAAAACCTGAATGGTGGGAAGATATGCTTGATGCCATTGACACTCTTCAAGCCGAGATTGCATTTCGTCAGGAGTCTGATGTTCGACAAAAGATTGTTGCGTTCTACGTTAACAAATTAAAAGAAGACAACCCTTCAATTCCATCATCTCCAGATGAAAATCCTGTGATTCCTACACCTCCGACTCCTCTCACACCTCCTACCAACAAAATAAAAGAGGCCAAAGATAAAATTAAGAGCATCAACATGCCAAATATGATGTGGCAACGTCTTGCTCTTGACTTATTATCCGAGCGTCCTGATTTAGCGGAATTCTTTGCAAATCTCAACATATGATCACAGCGCAAGATAAAATAATTCGATTCAACGATATTGAAGCTCTAAAAGCGGCAATAAAACAAGATCTCACCACAAGTGAGGTCAATGCACAACGTTATTGCGTCCGCTTCATTATGCTAAATGACTTCACCACCTTTCGCGAATTGACTACATTTCTCGCAAAGGAACTAAAGGTTAAGATGTTTGAGCTTCAAAATCTTGCTCTAGGTGATGATAAGTCGATCACAATAGATATGCTCAGTGATGCCATTAAAAGTATTACTGAAAGCTCTCTCGTTACCCCCTTTTCAGAATTGGTTCGTTTCTATCGCGAAACCGACTTCAAAGGATTCTTCAACGAAATCATTCTCACGGAAGATCTCAAAAATCCAAAAAAACGCATCTACATTCCCATTATTGGGCTACATAATCGCTTCAATGACTTTTTGAAGGACTTCGGTCGTATTGAAGAAAGTGCCCCGATTTGGCAACTTTTTTCACCCGTTGACGATAAGGTTAAGGTTTATGTTACTAAATTCAAAGTTTCAAATCTTCCTGAAAGTTCTGAGTTCTGCGCACTCGAAAAAATGAAAGACTGGCTTGACTTTTGGCGCAAACAGGCTCCACGCGATAAAATTCTTTGCTCTGCATTTCCTATCCGCGTAGGCTGGAAAAACTCTCGCCCCGACTCTATTTTCTCCTTCACGGAGATTGCAAATCCTCATGAATATATCACCGATTTTCTGGGCGTGAAGATTCCGTTTGAATATAATGAGGCTGAAGATAATTTCTGGAATAGGCTTCAAGAGATTGTTTCCGATAGTTTCAACTCCGGTTTCGCGTGGCAAAAGTATGTCGAAGATCATTTCGCCACTACAAAATTTGGATTCAAAAAAGTCCTTGAAATTTGGGCTGATGAGCACAACTCCAATTATGACAGATGGCTTCTCAAAAATTATCTAATCCATACCGGGACACTTAAGGAACGTCCATACACGAGATTGTGCGTAGAGGAAACAATAGATTATGTCGTGCCAGCAACATTATTTGTTAATGTTGCTCAAAGAATATTTTATTGCTCTCCCGCTGAGATTGAAAAATATTACGCGGAGCGAGCCTCCATGTTGTCGCAGGAAAAGAAGCTTTTCCGAAACATAGTGCCGCAAGCCTGTCAAGATTGGGTGATGGATCACTTGATTGATGTTGCAAAGTCAGATAATGGCTTTGCTCTTGTCAAGAAGCTCGTTACAGGTACTTTCGATTTTGAAAAAGAATTGTTCTTCGGATGGTATCAGAACAAATCGGAAGAGGAATTCGGAATGAAACATCTTGAATATTTCTATCCCGATCTCTATGCTTATCTTAATGCATCGGATGATTCAATATATCAATCTGGAGTCCAGTGGCTTGCAGAATATTTTAACGCTTACCGTGAAGCAAAAGTAAAAGATGTTTATACCGACCGCGTCAAAGAATACATTGAAACTCAAAATGCAAGCGAAAAGGAATTTTGGGATTGGTACTATAAGCTAACATCTTGCCATGATCTTTTTCACGATATTGCCAACGACACAACTCGTTGTCCGGACAAAGTATATTGGATAGATGGATTGGGAGCAGAATTTATACCATATATTCAACACTTGATCGCGACCTCAAACACCAACTATGAGGTTGTAGAAGCAAGGGTGGCGACAACAGGGTTGCCATCAAATACTTCTCTCAATAGATATAATGTTGACAACAAATTCATTTATAAGTTTGGCGAGTTAGATGCGATTGCCCATAGCTCTCATTATAGAAATCGTCAAACCCTTATAAACGAATTGACAATAATTCGAGAAATTATCACTAAAATTCTTCGTGATAACAGTGTCGGCAACCATAGCATAGCTATCGTTTCCGACCACGGATTAAGTGCTCTATCACGCCTCTGTGAGCCTCGTAAACTTACAGGTAAAGCACATCACGAAGGCCGGTATATTCCATTTACATCTGACATTGCAGCTGAACCGATGTCTGAATATGTAACCGTGAATAATGTTGATGATAAAAAGGATTACAAAGTGGCTTTGACCCATGCTTCGCTTGGCAACAAACCGAGCCATGAAGTACATGGAGGCTGCACACCTGAAGAAGTCCTTGTGCCTTTCATCGTCATAACAAACAATGATGATTCAAAACCAGTCAAGTATGATATAAAACCGATAGAATTAGAGATGCCATTATCCTCTCCTGTATTCAAGTGCGTGATTTTACCACAGCCTAAATTTGCGCATTTGATTGTGAATGGCACAAAGCTTCCAATGGAAGTTAACAATACTACATGGTCAGCAACAATACCCACTGCCATCGAAGGCAAAATGCTAGTGACTGTACTTCCTGAAAAAGGCAAGCAACAGGACTTTGAAATAAAAGTATATGGCCTTGGCCTTGGAAATTCTATACTGGATGATTTTGATATATGAGTGAGATAGGAAAGAAAATACGTACCGTTTTTGGCACTGCTACGGTTTATAAGAATCCCGACAACAACGAGGTTTTCAGCGGACGTAATCTACCGTCGTTTGTGAAAGACTATTTGCTTGCGTCTCATACTGAACTTGACGGAACACTTAGACGCAAACCTCTTGTTGATTTTCTTGACAAACACATTCCGCTAAATCATAATGCAATACGAGCTCGCTTGATGCAAGGGGATGTTCTGACTCTTTTAACTCGTTTTGAGGTGCAAACCAATCTGGCACAAAATAAGACTCAATTCCAAATACCGGAAATGGGTATCAAATTGCGAGACACTCTAATACCTCAACATATCGTCGAGTCTTATCCCGATGATCTTATTGATGGTGTTAAGTGGGGCATCATAAAACTCGTCTATGTGCCACCAATGGATCATGCGAGTGGATATGTCGAAATGTCAAAATTCAAGCCCTTTCGTCCTATGGAAAAACTCGACCTTGCAGCATTCCGTGAAGGCCGAAAACAATTTACTACTGATGAATGGATTGATGTTTTGATTTCAGGCATGGAATATACTCCAAGCTCTTTTGTAAACAAAACACAGAAACTTGAATTCCTCGCCCGACTCTTGCCGTTTATAGAGCCTCGTTTGAATTTTGTTGAACTTGCGCCAAAGGGCACCGGTAAATCATACGTATTTGGCAATTTATCCAAGTTTGTTTGGCTCATTGGCGGCGGTAAAGTTTCACGAGCGAAACTTTTCTATGACAAAGCCAGGAAGACTCCCGGCATCATGTATAACCATGACCTTGTGGCACTTGATGAGATACAATCTATCTCTTTTACTGACAACATGGAGATGCGTTCTTTCCTTAAGAACTATCTTGAATTTGGTCGTACCAAGGTAGATGATTACGAATTTATGTCAGAGTGCGGACTTATGCTTCTTGGTAATATACCATTGTCGGAAGATGGTTTCCCACTTTCTGAAAACTATCTTGAAGAATTACCAGAGGCATTCAGAGAGTCAGCACTTATCGATAGATTTCAAGGCTTTATCGAGGGATGGTTGTTACCCCGCGTTACAACGGATATGGCATTGCGCGATTGGACGCTTAATGTAGAGTTCTTTTCGGAAGTCATGCATCAATTACGCACTGCTCCTGAATATGCTAATATCGTGACCGAATCCATTTCAGTACCAAGAGGCTCAGATATGCGTCACGTCAAAGCTGTTCAGAGAACTGCCACTGCATACCTCAAATTGCTTTTCCCGCATATTACGAAAAAAGAAGATCTGAACATAGACGAGTTTTATACTTATTGCCTAAAACCAGCCATTCACAGACGCGACATTGTGCGTAAACAATGTGCTATAATGGATCGCGAAGGATCATTTCACAAACCAATGCCAGAAATAACTCTACGATAAAATGACTACCATTGAAAAACTACAATCACTATATCTACAGCTTGACCAATATTCATCAGCTGGAGAAGATGTAGTCGCCGGCCTTCGAAAGGAAATTAACAATCTTGAATTATCATACCTTAAAAACGAGGTACTTCCTCAAGTATCATCCTTATTGGGTGCTATGATTAAAAATCTTCGATGTGGGATTGATTGTAGTATACAATACGATAAAGATAGGACAATAAACTATTCATTTTGTACCACCGGTGGTATGCTCATGGTAAAAGATTCGATTGACGCCAATTCTTGCATAGAACCAAATAATAGTCATGTTACAAATAGGCCTGTAGGGTTCACTGATAATCTTTTCAGTAGTGCTGGTGTGGAAATTCCGAATTCCATGAATGAAGATGACTGGATAAATTCTATTACCAGCATGAAATGTATGCCTTATAATGGATTTACCGCACCTCATAAAGCTATATTTCTTTTGACAATTATAGAGTCTATTCGCTGCAATTTTCTTAAAGACAATATCATTTATCCAACAAAGCGGATAGAAGAAACTTTTCGAATGCAATGGAACAAGTATGTTCCTGAGGACTGGCCTTTTACAATGAATTTCTACCAACCTTACGTGCATTTAAGTGGAGAAATGTTCTACTATATCGTAAAAGTTAACGACCGTGCCAAGTTTGATATAAATAAAAATTGGAGTGCGACCCAAGCGTCTCATTATATCAAGTATGGGGTTCTTGATAAACGTTTATTCGATTTGTTAAAAGATAAGCAATTCGCCAACCGAGTAACAGATGCGCTATTGCACAAGTACCTCGATTGCAATAAAACGATTGTAAGCCAAAGCCATCAATATGTTGATAAGCCTGACGACGATTTGCCAACTCGTAAGTCAAAACCATTACAAATTCTTTCAATTTCTGCAGAACATATTCATATTACAGAAGGAAACCCGACTTCGATGTTCGTTCAATTTCTAAACGAAATTGGGCCTGAACTCGTTGCTGATATGCATATAAATTATTTAAATGGCGATCTTGTCAGCATAACACCTAATCCAAAATATATCGACGCCTCTAAAAAGCTCTACGGCGATTATTGGGTTAACACCAAAAGTTCTACCAAAACAAAGATTGATCAGATTAAACTTATCAGTTCTAACCTTGGTATAAACGTAACCATAAAAATAGCAGATGATAGAGTCATCGTACAAAATTCAGATGCTATTTCATCAAGAAGAAGGACATTGTTTTCCCTGAACGGTAACACTCCACTCAACAAGCGCATGACAGTTCTGGCATGCGTGAGGCAGTTTATGGATTTCAATCCCAATATTCCATTTGAAGTGGTGGAGCGAAATTTCCCACCCGAACTTCAGGGTAGTTATGGTGTCGTAGCAAAACTTTCAAAAGTAAATTCAAGAATATTACAAGGCTATGATGACAATAATCGTTATTTCCTTGATAAAGACAAAGTCCTCAAGGCCAAAGATGGCGTAGAATTTGTAGTTTGTCACCAATGGGGCAATCAATTCCATAAGTTCCAAGAGCATATCCGTAAAAGATTCGGATGGACTCTTGAAGAAGTAGAATAAGATTAATTTTCTCAATTTCCAATTAATTTAGTTTGATATTTGGATATTTATTGCTATGTTTGCATTTTAATATCAATATTTCAAACCATGGTTGACCAAAATTACACCACCAACCACGAATTTTTGGGGTTTCTGGCTTCCAAACGCGTAAGAAGAAAACAACCATGATATCAACCCTCGATGTATTCCTTTGGGGAATGAAAGTTGGCACACTCGTCTCCTCAAAGATCTCGCATTAGGGGGGGGGGGGTTGACACGCCCTCGCACTGCATGCGAGGCACAGTAAGACATATCACAGTCTTTGGTTGGAGCTGATTGCATTTTATAGTAAACGCAGGAAGTAAAAGTGCATTTGACACACAAGGCGTCCATCCGGGACTTATTTTGCTTATGAGTACTTA
>CAYMBR010000030.1:0-25435 GCA_964388725.1 uncultured Sangeribacter sp.
CGAACTTGCGGCGTATGCCCATGAACTGGCGTTCGAGTTCTTCGGCGGTGTGCCGCGCAACATAGTTTACGATCAGGACAAGGTGCTGATCAACGATGAGAACATGGGAGACTATGTGCTTACGCAACGCTTCCGTGCCCTGGTGAAAGAGTGCGGTTTCAATCCGATTTTCTGCCAGGCGGATCCCGAGAGCAAGGGGAAAGTGGAGAACGCAGTCAAGTATGTAAAGCATAACTTTCTGGCAGGATATGAGCTTGAGAGCGTGGACATACTCAACTCGGATTGCCGCGTATGGCTTGACACCACGGCCAACGGCATACCGCACGCCACTACCGGGATGATACCATCGGCTATGTTTGAGCAGGAGGAGAAGCAGACGCTCATGCCTTACAGGGGCATTCCTACGCCCCCCCAGACAGGAACTTCCCACATATATGCTGCGCAAGGACAACACCATAAGCTACAAAGGCTGTTTCTATGCGGTTCCCATTGGAAGTTACACCGGCAGAGGCAGCAGTGTCAGGGTGCATGAAAAGGACGGCACCGTGGAGATATACTCAGTGCAGACAGGCAAGTTGCTGATGCGCCATCCACTGTGTGCAGAACGTGGAAAACTTGTATCGAACACCTCTTGCCGACGCAACCCGGACAGCCGCATAGAACCGCTTGAGAAGAGTGTGCTTGAATGGTTCTCACAGGACACAACCGTCAAGAAGTATCTGGACACCCTGAGGCAGACCTTCCCGCGCAATATAAGGGACAATTTCTATGCAATAGACAATGCCATGCGCGACATAAGCAGGGAAGCAGTCATAAAGGCGATGACGCTCCATATGGAGGTGTCGAGACCTGGTGTAAACGCCATGCTCCAGACTGCCAGGGCAATAGAAAAAAGGGATGGCATGTCCATATCCTGCTCAATGCCGGAGATAAAACTGCACACCCTCACCGCGATGCCCGACATGACACCTGCCAGGACACTAATGACAACATACAATGCATTCTTCAACTGAAACAGCCATGACATCAACAGACACAATACAGACAATCAAGTCCCATGCCTCCAGACTGAGACTCTGCAACATAGGACAACGTCTTGAACAGACACTGCACAAGGCACAGCAGGACAAGCCAACATACGCCGGCTTCCTCCTTGAAGTGCTCCAGAAGGAGATTGACGCCAAAAGGGAAAAGGATTTTGCCCGCAGACTCCGTTCGGCCAACCTGCCGCCACGGCATGACCTGGAGCTGTTTGACCCCAACTTCTCAACCGGCCTGTCCAAACCCAGACTTGAAGAACTCAGGGAGCTCAACTGGCTGTCACAGGCCTACAACCTGATACTCATGGGTCCTTCGGGCACAGGCAAGACCTTCATTGCCGCCGGGCTCGTGCATCAGGCCGTGTGCAACGGACTCCGGGCTTATATGATGACCATGGAGGACATCATGGGCATCATCAAGATGAAGGAACTGTCCCCTTCGGCCATGACTGCCTACAACAAGCTCCTCAGGGCGCATCTGGTGGCCATAGACGACATCATGCTCTTCCCGATCAAGAAACAGGAGGCCACGGGCTTCTTCAACCTCATAAACGCACTGCACGAGAAGACCTCTGTGATCATCACAACAAACAAGGCACCGACGGAATGGGCCGCCACTCTTGACGACGAGGTCATCGCAACCGCTTTGCTTGACCGTCTGCTTTACCGCTGCGAGGTCATCAAGCTGTCCGGGGAAAGCTACCGTCTCAAAAACCGCAAAACTATATTTTCAAATGAAAATTTAACAAATAAGTGAAATCTATGAATATTAACCTTCTAAGAAGCCTAAACTGAGGTGGGGAATTAACACTGCCGAAAATTGAGGAATTTAAATTTGCTTATTACAAGAGAGAGACAAACAAGTAAAACTAAAAGATATAACTATGAAATAGCAACGCAGAACATAGAGATTACGACCTATTAAGTGATTGTTAAGCTAATCTGAAAGTCCCTGCTAAACCGAGTTGAGAGATTGTTGCGAGATTAAACTCAACTCATTGATAATCAATTAAAGATTGAAGTCGCCCAAGCTGCAATAGAGGACTAAGGATTAACTAATCTTCAAAGCAGCGTAAAACAGTCGATTTTTGTTGAGAGAATGTTGAGAATACACATCTAACCCCAATATAATCAATACACTATCGCACTCGCCCAGGCTGCAATCGAGGACTAATCAAAATTCCAATATAAAGAATAGGTGCTGATTCGCGCGAATCAGCACCTTTTTTATAGGCAGGAACTCATTGATACGGTTGATAGCCGTAATGATATAATCAGGAATTTTGCTCATAATCACAATGCATGATTTTGTGTAAAATTAGTGCGAATTAGGCTTAAATGAATACATGACTGACTGAATTCCGACGATTGTTTTGCTATCTGCTCCGAAAGAACCCTCTTTTTATGTTTAAGATTTTTAAATTATTGATTTACAAGCGTCCATATTGACAATATGAATGCCTTATAGGAAATATATTTTAACGTTCATTTTTACTATTTTTACTTTTTTCAGTGTTTTAAGTAAAAAAATTTTTTTTATTCAAAATAAAATATTAATTTTGCAAGTAAATACGCAGTCAATGGTTGATTCAAACCTTTGTAGCGTTTAATAACATACAGAAGCGTTTACTTTGACGCTCTTTCTTGACGACTTGAAACTTCGCAACTTTTAGGAATAGTCAAGGATGAGTTAACGGTAGGATGCTTATGTGGATATGTATAAAATATCCGACAATGATACGTGATGTACCTTGTCGAAATTATCATACATATTTGCGTGAGGTCTCTTAACCCGTTGCTCGTACCTGCTATTCCGGGCAATGCGAAGGCCTCAAGTCGTGGGAGCGAGTAACAAGTATGGCTCTCACGCTTTCTATTTATAATTTTATGCCAACGAGGAGAGTCCAACGGCATCTAACAAATGAATGATTTCCGAGTCTCACCATCCTTTAGGTAAAATTGGTGCCTTGTGGAGTACATTATTCTTATTTTCACTGGCACTTTGTTGCTGTACGTTTTCACGGACAATTGCATTTTCATGTCAAGAACGCTATGTTGAGATATATGTAGATGACGAATATCTTGGACGTGATCTTGTATATTTTACGGTTCCTAAAGGCAAGGAATATATTGAGGTCTCATGTAGGGATAATGGAATTGAAATCTACCACAGAAGTATCAACATAAAAGGTTTGAATGGTAATCTTATTGAGTTACAAATTCCTAAAAATTATAAATATTCAGATAAACCTTACTAATAAAATCTATTATGAAGAATTTTTTATGTACGTTGATTGCCTTAATTGTAGTACTACCGTCTTTCGCGGAAAAGAAATCTAAGGTAATCAAAATATCAGCGGAGCCTAAGGAAGCTGCAATCTATGTGGACAACGCACTGATCGGATATGGTTATGGTGAATTCACTAGACCAGCTAAAAAAAATGAAGTCGCCATCATTAGAATTGAATGCGATGAATATTCCACGGTAAACTCTAAATTTTATGGAAGCGATGAACGTAATTCTGTATCGTTCAAACTTATGCAAGATGGGTTTTATCGAGGATCTGCATCTTCGGGTTTGGTTAATAAATATATGACGATTACCCTTGACCCTCAATATTACACAATCGACAGCAATGGCAAAATCAACAATGAAGCCGCATGGAAATTATTACATCAAATTTTATTGAATTATTTTCCAGAGATAGAAACCACTGATTTTCACGGAGGATATTTGCAAACTCCATGGAAATATAAATCCTTTACTATGTCAGAAAAGCAATTGCGCAACCGGGTAACAGTAAGAGATGTATCTACACCTGATCGGGTTGCTTTTCAAATAAAGATTTCTTCCGAAGTCGCTGGGACCATGGCAGCAAGACATGGTGAATTTGATGAAATTGACCGCTTACCGAAAGAACTTGAGCCAATGGTACAGGAACTACAGACACGAATAGGAAAGGCAAGTAGCATATAATTAACATAATACACTCAATCATGAAAAAAGCAATTTTGGCTCTGTGCATGACAATACTTCTTTCTTTTGGAGTAACCGCACAAAACTTCACAGAAACATTCGATGCGAATTCACTCGGATGGACAGAAAGTGCTGGAGAAAGCAATTCTGGCACCGCAATCATTGACAAAGGAGTCATGACGATCAAATCAAAAGGAGATTCGAAATTTGGCCGGTTAGCAGCAAATTTCAATGGATCTGTAAAGGGGATGGAGAACACTGCTTTCGAAACACACTGTTACGCACCAATTGACGTAAAGAAGCCTTTTGAGATTATAGCCAACGTAAAGATGGACAATCTTGATCTTGAACGTGAGGCTGGTATGATTTTCAACTATCGGGACTTTGGGAATTATTATGCCTTTGTTTTTAACAAAGAATCCGTTTCTTTCCTACGATTTGTTGACAATCGTTTAGTTGGCAGTATCACTCAGGATATCAAGTGGGGAAAAGCGGATAAGGGCAAGCAAAATCAAACGTGGAAACTCATTAGCGATGGTGGAGAACTCCAATTTTTCATTAACGACATGGAAATCCTAAAAGTTCGTTATATGCCACTTGATTTCACTGGTGTTGGTTTTTACACTGTTGGAAAGCAGACATTGGTTGTTGATGACGTAACTTTCACCCAGAAATAATAAAAAATAGGGAGTTATAATTAGCTACTTGCTTCTGATTTAGAAACAATCATAGACATGAATACCTGGCGAGACTCGCCAGGTATACTTTTTGCATATTTGTCATTAATTTGCATCAGTAACATTATTAATTAGGCTTTTCTTTCATTTACGAAATGCCTTCTTCCAGGAATTCTTCAACTATCACTGGATCTCCACACATAGACAATGCAGAACCCGCCTCGCGGAAATTGGCATAGGTCTTGCTTTTTATAAAGCGGCTAAACGCTTCATAATTAGAAATGTCAAGTATTTTTGCGATGCTGCAAACTATCGTTCCAGTTTGTGCTGCGGTCAATATGCGATGTAAAATCCTCTCTTTCTCACTCATATTTTCTTATTGTTTTTGATTCTAAAAACGTAAGGTGTTCATCCAACAATTTTTGATTAAGGATACAAATCTGTAACGTAAAAGCCGGGGCCAAAGTCAAGATTCGGTCTTCCTACATGCACCAAAGGTGATTGAATCTCGTTAGTGCCACCATGATATACTGTTATAACTTCGTACATATCCCAATTATTTTTTTTCATGCGTTGATAGGAAATTTTCCATGTCCTCAATTACATATTCCCAACTTTGAGTATGAAGCGGTTCATAATACTTCAATATATAACCTTCGGTCATATCCGCAGCCTCCATACGATTGAACATCTCAATATAATCGCAACCCTCCTTTTCGGCGAGTGCCTCAACACATTGAGCAAGAAAACCCATTATAATTTCTTCCTGCTGAGTTCAATCCATTTTTCTCCAGTTCGTGAATCTATATCTTCTTTCATATTTTTTGCACACATTTATAGTACACGCAGAAAGTATTTGTGTAAAATGCTCATAGTATCATCGTAGCTACGTGCATTTGGCACGTTTTGCTTTTCAATGCTACGTGCCAAAGGCACGTCCCTACAAATTGCACATTTACTTCTTGCGTTTGTTATAGGTTATTGGAAGAAGTGGCGGAAGACGGAGATGACGGAGAGATGATCGGCGACTGAGGCGGTCTCGGCTGCGGAGTGCATCGCCCAGATGGCAGCCCCCATATCAACACCCCGAAGATCCAATTGGCCGGTAAGGATATTGCCAAGGGTTGAACCTCCCGCCACATCGGAATGATTCACGAAATACTGACACTTTACACCTGCCTCCTCACAAAGCACACGGAACACCGCCGCTCCATCTGCATCGGTCATATACTTGCAATTGGCATTGATCTTTACCACAGGCCCTCCGCCAAGTTTCGGATGATTCGTCGGATCATACTTGTCATTATAATTCGGATGCCATGCATGGGCATCATCGGCTGAAACCATAAAGGAATTGGCAACAGCACGGAAAAACTGTTCCTGACCTTCTCCGGCAGTATGCGCACACACCCTTTCGAGAATCGAACGGACTATCGGAGAATGTGCTCCCTGTTTTGTGTCTGATCCCGTCTCCTCATTGTCGAACACCGCCATCACTCGGGTGGCTGCCGCATCATGATTGCTCTCCTGAAGCAACGCCTCAAGAGAGGCAAACGCCATACTGAGGTCATCGATGCGACCGCTCTGAAACATCTCGTTGTTGGCACCGATGAGTTGGGGCGTGCTGCATGGATAGAGGTTCAACTCATAGTCGATGATCTCTTCCGGCTTTATACCAAGATGATTGGCCACTATGCTCTTTACAACTCCTCCATTACTCTTGTAGTTTTCAATCTCCTCATCAGAGAAAACACCAATCACGGGCTTCATGTCTTTCTGCACACTCAGTTTGTTGCCTTCATTCACCTCCCGGTTGAAGTGGATTGCAAGGTGGGGAATTGTGCATACCGGACGTCGCAGATCCACCAACCTTGTCTGCGGATGAAGCGCATCAGAACCGCGCATCATTACTCTTCCCGAAATGGAGAGCGGACGGTCGAACCACGTATAGAGTATACCACCCCCATATTTCTCCACATTAAGAGTCACCACTCCACCTTCATTGTAGATTTCAGCATTAGGCTTTATCTTGAAGCATGGGGAGTCGCTATGGGAGGATATGATCCGGAATCCCGCATCGGCAGGGGATTCAGTGCCGGCTATGAATGCAAAAACGGCAGAGCCGTTTTTCACAACATAGTATTTTCCACCTTTCCTGATGTTCCAGTTTTCGCGGGAATCAAGACGTGAGAAACCAGCTTTGTCGAGTTCTGAAGTTATGGTATTTATTGCAAGAAAATTGCAAGTAGAGGCATCAAGCCACTTTATCAATCTATCAATCATAAAATTCTTAATTTTCAATTTATATAAGGCGTATTGCATTCAGTGCGCGTACAACATTGCAGAGGGTCTGCGACCAATATTCGTCAAACTGCTCCCGACACTCACGATATGCTTCGTCAATGTTGCTACCCTCGCTTTCCCGTACTTCCACCACGAAATTATAGAGCGGCTGATAGATGTCGGCGAGGTTTTCCGATATGGAGGTTGCAATCGGGGTGTCGGAATATTTCATATCTTTCTCGAAAGTCTCCAGATAAGTGTCATTTTCTGCAAAGACAGACGACAATTGCCCTCTTATCATCTCATACTGATCCTCATCAAGGCTGGAGGCTGATGAAGCTGATGAAAAAACCCACTCATCGATTGGGGAATCTTCTCCAGGCTCTGTATCAAGAAACTCACAATAAATTTTCGATAGAGATGAGAGCAGAGACTTGACCAATTCCGATTGGTCAAATTCAGCTGCATTCTCTATTGCGGCGCAATAATCGGAGCAAAGCGCAACTATATGTATAAGGGATTTCATTTTACAAATACGGATTTGAAGATTTTTCACGTGCAATTATGGTGGCAGGTCCATGTCCGGGATAGACCACTGTGTCGTCGGGGAGCGAGAGGAGTTTGTCGGTGATGGCCCCTATCAATTGAGCATGGTCGCCCCCCATAAGGTCGGTGCGACCGATACTGCCTTCGAAAAGAGTGTCACCCGCTATCACAAATCCATCCTCCTTATCGTAGAGAGCGATACTGCCGGGACTATGACCTGGCACATGGAGAACTTTCAACACTCCGTTCCCAACTTTTACCTCATCCCCATCCTTTAGTACCTTGCCAATCTCAATCTTAGCATCCACGCCACGGATTCCGAAACGCTGTGCCTGCTGGTTGAGGATAAGTCCGAGAGTGGCATCATCCTCATGTGCCTCAACCGGAACTCCATACTTTTCCATCACCCACTTATCGGCAATGGCGTGGTCGATGTGAAGATGGGTATTGATGAGATGCGTCACTGTAAGGTTTTCTCTGACAATAAATTTTTCCATGGCGTCAAACTCCTCCTGACGGCTCATGCCCGGGTCGATGACGGCGGCTTCTTTGGCATCAGGGTCATACACCACATAGGTGTTGATGCCAAACATATAGAATGCAAATCGAGCTGTTTTCATTTTTATATTACAGGGGTATAGACTATTTTTTTTGTTTCGAAGAAAGGTTCGGTGAAGTAGTTGGAGAGCGGCACAACCTCAGAAGACTTCATTCCCTTAAGTTCAGCTGTCAGATCTCCTCCCTTAAGGGCAATGATGCCATTGGGAAGGGCATTATGCTGCAATGAGGATATATTCTTTCTACTCAATTTGACAAGTTCCGGCTGTGGGACCACCGCCCGGCTTACCACAAAATCAAACTTCTCATGGCATTCGCCACTGTCGCCATGCTGGAACGAGACGTTCTCAAGCCCGGCATTCACTGCAATGTCGGCTGCCACCTTAAGTTTTTTCCCGATACGATCGATGAGATGAAACTTCACCTCCGGAAACACCACAGCAAGTGGCAAACCTGGCAGGCCTCCACCGGTACCCAAATCAAGCACACTGCTGCCTGGAGAGAATTTGATGAACTTCGCTATGGCAAGGCTATGCAGCAAATGATTGATTTCAAGATTGTCTATATCCTTACGGCTTATGACGTTGATTTTCTCATTCCACTCCGGATAGAGACGCGTCATAACCTCAAATTGCTCACGCTGACGCTCAGTCAGCGTGGGGAAATACTTTGCTATTATATCTATCATGATGCAAAAATAACAAATTTCAAGCAATTTCTTCATATATCAATAAAATTATATCATTATTTTTTTGTAATTTTGTAATACTCAAAACCTATAAACCCAAAAAAGACAATGCATAAATTTCTGATTCGCGCCGCCTCCGGAATTGTATATGCGGCAGTTATCATATTAGCCATAATATATGGCGGCTGGGCAATGCTTCTTCTTGCAGCCGCATTTGCCGTAATCGGCATCATTGAGTTAGACCGCATGAGCATCGGCATCTCCGACAAGACACTGCCATTCTTCTTGCTCGATATTTTCGGAGTACTCAGCCTCTTGGGTATCGCCGCAAACCAATATAGCATTATCCTCTGGATTGGTCTTCAGATTATCCGATTCATCCTCGCCCGAAAGATCGAGAAGAACTCCGACCCGCAAATAAAGATTCCAAGCTACGGACAGATTTATCTTGGCATACCCTTTGCTTTCATGATAGCAGACCCAATCCAGCGGTTGCCTTTGCTGATTTTCATCCTCCTTTGGCTTAACGACTCCGGAGCTTACATAGTGGGTTCGCTGATGGGAAAGCACAAGATGAGTCCTGTAATTTCTCCCAAAAAGACCTGGGAGGGATTCGTTGGGGGTGTCGTTATCACAATGATTGGATGTTTCCTTCTTTACATATTTGCAAGTTCATTCTTTGGAATGGGATATTATGGTGCAGCAGTGTGGTTGACCTTGTCATTAAGCACATGCATCTTCGGCACCTTCGGAGACCTCTTTGAGTCAAAGATCAAGCGCACCTACGGATTCAAGGATTCCGGTAACTGGATTCCTGGACATGGCGGTATTCTCGACCGCATCGACTCATTCCTCTTTGCTTATCCGGTGGCTTTCATCTTCCTTTTCATACTCTCGGTCATCAAATAAAGGAGGAAAGACTCAAGACTCGATTGCGTGTCCTCTCATCTATGAACATTGATGGGGTTTATAGTGTTTATATTAAACCACCAACACAATTGCTAATGCTTGCAACCGGAATGGCATTGGGCATCTTCACGCCGCGCATCTATCTCGTCGGAGAACTTGATTGGGGTTTGCGCAAGAATTTCTCCGGAGAACACCGTCAGGCACACCGCGCCAACGTCTCCGTCGGGTTTACCTTTTAGACAAAGAACATTTAAGCCAAAAAACAGTAAAAGCAGAGGTCGCGATTGATTCGCGACCTCTGCTTTTACTGTTTTTTGATAATTTTCAATTAATCCGAAACTGGTGCATAACCATCTTCCACGCAGATGTAGTGCTGATAAGGATGGTCGCATGCCGGACATTTGGCAGGAGGTTCCTTGCCGACAGACTCGAAACCGCAGACCAGACAACGCCATGTGACGGGAGTGTCTCGTTTCCAAAGCGTGCCATCGTTGATCATGCCAAGGAACTTGTTGAATCGGTCGTAGTGAACTTTCTCAACAGCGGCTATGGATTTGAAATGAACTGCGATGTCGTCGAAACCTTCTTCCTTCGCAGTGGCAGCACACTTCATATAGAATTCATAGCCACCCTCCATCTCTTCCTTCATGGAAGCTACAAGGTTTTCGGTAGTGGTTCCGAGGAAACCGGCGTCCACACTTATAGGTGTCTCAACCACTGTATTTTCCAGCATCTTGAGGAATACCTTTGCATGGTGCATTTCGTTGTCGGCGGTCTCACGGAGTATGACGCCTACCGGGAAATAATTTTCTTTGTCCGCTATCTTAGCATAGAAGTTGTAGCGGGCGTATGACTGGCACTCGTTCAGATAGGAGACGCATATGTTCTTCTCAGTCTGAGAGCCCTTGATACTTTTTGTGTTTGCCATGTTTATCATATTTTGCTCGCAAACTTGCGCCTGCGAAAGTTAGATATTATTTTAGCTTTCCAATACAACAAAGATGTGAACCCTAAGGTTCACCTCTCACCATATAATGTTTCTCTCATGAACTAAACCCTAACCCCTAAACTTTAAACTCTAAACCCTACTTGGTCAGAATATAAGTCTTATGAGGAGCAAGTATGCCGGTGAGTCGGCCTTTCTTCACATAGAACTCTTTGCCATACACCTGGTCGCGGTACTTACCGTCGGGAATACCTGTTGCCACATCAAGAGGGCGCGGAAGATTGCTGAGATTCACCAAAGCTGCACCTTTTTTGCCACGGTTTACTGCCAATACCGTGCCATCGCTGCAGGACTGGATATCCTCGGCCTCTCCCGCCATCTCCTTGCGGAAATGATTGACGGCAGCCACTTCGGGATGGGAATATTCGTCATTACCAGCCTCTCCAAGACGATTGTTGCCCCAATAGTTCTGACGCGTCGAACCGGCCGGACGGCTGAAGAAAAGCGGCGTGCCATTGTCGCGAGCCGTCAGGAAGACCCATGCGGTGCGAATCTGGTCGTCGGTCAGACCGGCAGACTCGTTGGCATTGCAATAAGTGTCATGACTTTCAACCCACGTTGTGAGAGATGACGGAGCTGCCGAATGATACCAGTCCTTTATGTCAATGCCATCAGCACTCCCCTTCTCAAGCATCTCGCGAAGCACATGGCCGTAGCTCGATGCTGTCTGTCCGAAATACTCCTCATATTCTTTCTCAGGCACGTTTTTATCCTGAAGCACCTCTCCATATACAAACAGGTCCTCGTATGGCACATTGAGTTTTACGCCTTTCACGGCCTTTCGCCCAGTAGCCACATCCCAGAAATCATTTTCCTTTACTCCGGAAGCCTCATCGACAGGGTCTGAATGTACGCCAATGTGTTTTGCTGTGTCATATCTGAAACCTCGCACGCCGAGATCCAAAAGTTCATTGACAAACTGCATATAGTATTTCTGGAAATCCTTGTTCTCAGTATTCACATCCGGAAGCGCACCACTCGCCCAGAGAGTACACTGGTAGCGGTCATTATAGTCTTGAACCGGATTCAGGCCCTGTGAGTGATACAATTTGTTGCGTCCTCCGGCTGCATTTACAAGGTCATCGCTGACGGCATCCACATCAAAAGCAGTATGGTTGGGAAGCACATCCACAATGATGCGCACATTATATTTCGCGGCGGAGTCCATCATCTGCTGCATTTCCTCCTTATTGCCGAGGATATGGTTACCGATCTTCCAATCGGTTGGCTGATAATAGAAATACCACTGCCCTTCTTTCTCATTTTCGGAGAAAATCTTTCCAAGCGACCCATCGGGATTCCAGCAGTTCTGGACCGGAGATGTCTGCACCATGTCGAATCCGGCATCGGCAATCTTCTTCATGTTTTCAGCAATGTTCTTGAAATTCCAGCTCCAGGCATGGAGTATGGTTTCGGTACCCGCAGGATGCACATCGGAGTATTTCACATACTCAGCGGCCGATACAGGCAAGATTGCGGCAATCACCGCAGCAATGGTAATGGATTTTTTCATAATAGAAATTTCATTAGATATAGCCTAAACGAATTTGTCTGTCACAACTAAAGCATTTTAGCTACGATTAGAACCTCTTAGGATAACAAATTTGCACACGATTTCGTTTGCTGTGCCAAATGCTAAAATATATTAAAAAAGAGTAAATATTTTGATTAATAATTGGTTTACGATAAAAAAAATTGTATCTTTGCATCAGAAAACAATACCAACGGCTTTAGAGCCGGATACTGATAGACAATACCTAATGAAGATAAAGACGATAATTATATTGGCTCTCTGCATGTTGTGTGGCGCAGGAATGCAAGCCAACGCTAAGACTCGCAACATGCATGCCGAAGCACATAAACAGCAACTCGCGGCCGCAAAGAATACCGGCCTCGATAAGACCACTATCACTAAAATGGTGGAAGAAGATATTGCAGCAAGAGAAAACATTAACGCTTTAGATCACGAGACCGAGGTGATGATCAACGACCTTCTCGCTGAAGCTCGCTGCCACCTCGGAAAAAGATACTCACGAGGCAGCAAGGGTCCCAAAGCTTTCGATTGCTCCGGATTCTCAAGCTACGTTTTTCGACAGTTTGGATATAGCCTTTCCGCATCTTCCAGAGATCAATATAATCAGGGCGAATCCGTAAGCCGCAATGATCTGAGAAAAGGAGACCTTGTATTTTTTAAAGGCAGAAACAGCAAGGGCGGCGTCGGACATGTAGGAATTGTCACCGAGACAGACGGCAATGGCAATTTCAAATTCATACACGCCTCGACTTCAAGTGGGATAATCATCTCAAGCTGCAACGAGCCTTATTATTCAAAAAGATATGTAGGCAGCAAACGTATAATCGAATAAAAAACCATCTAATTATAGACAAAAACCGGGCTGCGATAGCAACCCGGTTTTTTATCTATAAAGAGTACTATTATTTAGACTTAATCTAAATAAGAAACAAATATATCTGATAATCAGCAGTCGGAAAAATTTCTTTAGTTAATCTTAAAAATTCATTTCCTAAATTGAAATTTTTATCTTAACTTTGCAAAACTTTTCGGCAAGATCGGAAAGCCTTAAGACCTCACTGCTCATGAACCAGGATTTTCAAATAAAATGGGAAAAATGCCTCGACATCATTCGTGATAATGTCGGGGATGAATCTTTTGAAACCTGGTTTGCTCCAGCGAAAGCCATTAGATTCCATGACAATACCCTTACGCTTGCCCTGCCTTCAACCTACGTCATGGAAAAGTATGAGGACCGCTTCATCGACCTCCTGTCAAGCGTACTAAGAAAGGAGTTCGGACCTGATGTAAGGCTTGGATACGAGGTCGAAGTTATCAGCGGCGACAAACAATCTTCCATGCAGATTGTAAAGCCTATCCGTAGCAACGCTGTCGACACAAAATTCATGCAATCCATTCAGCGTCCGGCTTCTGATTTCCTCAAAACCTCCGCCAACAAGTCATCAGAGATTGACCCTCAGCTGAATCCGGCAATGACATTTGAAAACTATTGTGTCGGAGATAGCAACAAACTACCCCACACCATAGCAAAATATATTGCCGAAAATCCCAACAAATCAGATTTCAACCCTTTCTTCCTTTACGGCGCTGTTGGCGTTGGGAAAACACACCTAATCCAAGCAATCGGGATTAAAATCAAGGAGAAGAATCCAAATGCAAGAGTTTTGTTTCTGCCCATGCGACAGTTTCAGAATATGTATGTCAACGCCGTACTGAACCAGAAACTCCCCGTATTCATAAATTGGTTTCAGCAGGAAGTGGATGTGCTTCTTCTCGATGACCTGCAGGAAATTTCCGGCAAAGTCAAAACGGCCGAGACACTCTTTCCTATCTTCAACCACATGCACCACAACGGCAAGCAGCTCGTCTTCACATGCGACCGCCCCCCCGTGGAGCTTGATGGAATTGAAGACCGCCTCATCGACAGATTCAAATGGGGCGTGACCGAAGAACTTCCGAAGCCTGACTACGCTCTCAGGAGGAAAATTTTGAAATACAAAGCTGCCAAAAATGGACTGGCACTTTCCGATGACATCATCGACTGCATAGCAAGCGCATCTTCCGGCAGCGTGCGCGAACTGGAAGGCATTGTGATGGGGGTGTTGACCCGTTCGATCACTCTAAATTGCCCAATCACGCTTCAACTGACAAAAGAGGTGATGCGTCACACTGTGAAATCCGTACCATCCAACAAGCCGGTCAACTTCGACATGATTGTTGACGCGACAGCTGAATATTTCAAACTGAGTCCGGACGTCATCTTCACAAAAAGCCGAGTGCGCGACATAGCAGATGCCCGACAGGTCATCATGTATCTTAGCCACGACATGACCGGACTTTCATCTTCTGCAATCGGCGCAAAACTCAACAGAAGCCACGTGACGGTGCTTCATGGGATCTCCACTGTGCAGGATCGCCTACAATATGCAAAGGACGTGCAAGAAGCCGTCACTTCAATTCGCGCCGAAATTTGCAGAATGTCAAAACTTTAAGATTCAAGCGAATAAGCAAGTGATTCAAGGAGCAAAAGCATATCCTGGCGTCTGCCTCCCATAGTTTCCAATACATCCATATCAGATAATATAGCAGTCTTCCAAAGACGACGCTTGTCGTTGGGACGGACTGTCATACGATACCATCGCAAGGCATCCTGGATGTCTCCTTGCAGAAAACTTATATGCCCCCTCATTCTGAAATCATCCTCCGACTGCCCTATTTTTGGCATGGAATCAAGAAGACCGAGTGTCTTGACAAAATCATTACTCCGGAATGTGCACATAGCCATGCGACGAATCACTTCCGGATCTCCCGGATTCTCATAATCCACCCTGTATAATTCCTTCATTGCCTCTTCCCACTCATTTCCATCGATGAGAGTATCGGCTATCATAAGCGACATACGGCGGTCATAACCGCCATCTTCGGGCAATGACATGCGTAGATATTCGACAGCATTACGATAGTCGCCCATCCTGCGATAGCACAGCCCAAGTCTTCTCGCAATCCACTTGCTATCGGGATTAAACAACTGGGCTTTCATATATGCCTCTACCGCACTCTCGTCGCTTGCGGTCGTCTTTTCAAGACAAAACCCTATCTTTTCCCAGACATGTGGCGTATCTGTGGGACTATAAGCAAGCCGCTCAAGAAGGGGATATGCATCAGAATAATATCCTCTTTTGAAATAGAATTCCGCCACAGCTGCGACATCTTCATCATCGTCAAAAACAGTACTGAATACTGGCAATTTCAAAAAATCCACAAATTGCATGAATGGATCATAAAATTCTGAACGCTTTGGATACAGCTTGTTGAAACGATAAATGTCACGGCAATAACGCGTAACCTCATCGTCGAATTCATTACCGGCTTTCAACGCCTGAAGGTCCTCCATCTGCTCGCGCATCTGCTCCATCTGACCCTGCATCTGCCCCATCATCATCTTCCGCTGCATCTCCGGCATTGTCGCGAGAGAAAAAGCAAAGGAATACTTGTCGGAATCACACATCATGCCATTCAATTCAAGCAGGCATGATATATCATCTTCCCCAATGGATTTCAATGAATTGAGCATTGTCTGATGAGTAGAGAAGGGCAACATCCAGTTGCTCAACTGCCGGAAAAACGGGTAGCCCTTAAGATTGGAGAAAGCAGACATCATCACATCAGCGCCATCACTCTGCATCTCGGTGAGCTCACGCAGTTTTTCTTCAAGACCGGATTTCTTGAGAAGCTCCTCCCATTCGGGATTTCCCTCAATGTCGGCAAGCGATGTCTCTTCCGATGCTTGTTTTAGTCTCTTGATAATATCGGGCCCAAACTGCATCAGCCCGGGTATAACCTCCTTTTGCATCTTACGCGACACGCGGTCCGTGTCGCGCGTCTTAATGATAGCAAAGACGACAGCGTGCACTCTCTTCGCCATCCCCTCAACATCATTAAGGGCTTCGAGCCGCCTGAGCACCCTGGCATCATCTTTCACCCTTTCTCTCCACCTGTCGAGAGCCAAAACAAGAGTCACCAATGATCTTGCAGAAATCCTGTAGTCGGTTGATTCCGAGGCATCACACAGCATAAGCAATGCATTACGGTTATAATAGTTCATCAGGCCCAACCCAGCACCCGCTACTATAAGCGATGATGTCCGATAAGGCAAAAAGCCATTTGTTATCTTGTTGGAAAACGCCTTATATGCATCAGTAGAAATTGAGTCGGCAGTCCAGAATGCCTCAAAAAGTTTGTTGTCTGCATCCTCTATTTCCGAGAACAATTGCAACTGGTAGGAATCTGCGGCCATGGCAAGTTGCGCCATTGAATCCTTCTCAACTACCGCATCTGCCAAACTGTCGATATTCACCGGACGAAGACGAAGCATACGCAGAGTGGAGTAATATTGCCCTGAAGAATCCGCCACTGCCACTTCACGGTCGATCAAATCAGCAATGTCGAGAATCTCTGATTTTAAATCCGACAACATTGCCTCTCGCCCAGGGTCTGATGCCCCTTGCGAGAAAAATTGCAAAAGATATTTATATGTATTCTCAGCCTGGTTAAGTCTGCCAAGACAACCCGTTATCGGCGTCTCACTTAGTCTGCGACGCAAAAGTGTGACAGTGTCTTTCAACCTTCCGGCGTTAAGCAAAAGTTCCGCCTGCCCGTATGTGTTTTTTATATCTTTTTCTTTCATTATTGTCCAACTGGTGATAAAATTGCACACCTCTACATAAATTGAAACAAATTAAATGCAAAAAAACGATGAAAAATGCATATTTTTTTTTAATTTTGTGGTTTGAAATAGACAACCCTTAGAAAACAACAAAAAAAACAATATGGTAATTCAAAGATGGCAATCAGTCATGCTGCTAATTTCCGGCATCATGATGGGTATTTTCTCTTTTATTTCCCTTGGTCAGATTCAGACAGAGGCATTCACATTCGACATCACCGCCTTAAGTGTTTTCCGGGAGGGCATCCCGACAGAAGCCGGCGAACCCACAGGTGTCGACACTCTGTATCTCTTCATCGACAGCCTCCTGGCATGCATTCTGCCGCTAATCGGCATTTTCTGCTTCAAAAACATGAAACTGCAAAAGACTATCATCTGGCTCTCAATGCTGACAATAATCACCGCAGGTGTACTCCTGACCATCAACGCCTGCCAGTTTGCTGATGTAGTAAGCGGACAGATTCAGTGGAGCGTATTCATTGCAACCCCAATCGTAGCTTTGGTGGCCGACATCGTGGCATTCCGGATGATCAACTCCGACATCAAGAAGCTTCGCGCCGCCGACCGCCTACGATAACTTCCCTCCGCCAATAAATTAAACCTTAAACTTTAAACCTTAAACCTCACAAATTTGCATCACAAAATAGTGAACAACATACAGCAATGGCAAAAGAACTAAAAAACTTCACCAAAAGATCTGATAACTACTCCCAATGGTATAACGAACTCGTAATCAAAGCCGACCTTGCAGAGCAGTCGGCTGTTCGCGGATGTATGGTCATCAAACCCTACGGCTATGCCATCTGGGAAAAAATGCAACGCACTCTCGATGACATGTTTAAGGCCACCGGTCATCAGAATGCATATTTTCCCCTACTGATTCCCAAATCTTTCCTCTGCCGCGAGGCCGAACATGTGGAGGGGTTCGCAAAGGAATGTGCCGTAGTGACCCACTACCGACTGAAGAATGACCCTGATGGCAACGGTGTTGTTGTAGACCCCGAGGCAAAACTCGAAGAGGAACTCATCATTCGTCCCACTTCTGAGACAATCATATGGAATACATATAAAAACTGGATACAATCCTATCGGGATCTCCCTATCCTTATCAACCAGTGGGCAAACGTGATGCGCTGGGAGATGAGAACAAGAATGTTTCTCCGCACTGCGGAATTCCTCTGGCAGGAAGGGCATACAGCCCATGCCACCCGCGAGGAGGCCGAGGCCGAGGCTCGCCGCATGCTTGAGGTATATGCAGACTTTGCCGAAAACTATATGGCAGTGCCGGTGATCAAAGGCGTAAAGTCGCCCAACGAACGCTTCGCCGGCGCTGTGGATACCTTCACTATCGAGGCAATGATGCAGGATGGCAAGGCTCTTCAATCAGGCACAAGCCACTTCCTCGGCCAGAACTTCGCCAAGGCTTTCGACGTGACTTATATCAACAAAGAAAACAAACAAGAATATGTCTGGGCAACATCCTGGGGAGTGTCTACCCGACTCATGGGTGCCCTAATAATGACCCACTCCGACGACAACGGCCTTGTTCTACCACCTCACCTTGCCCCCATACAGGTGGTCATCGTGCCAATCTATAAGGATGCCGAAAGTCTTGCAAAGATTTCCGAAAGAGTCGATAACATTGTCAAGAACCTGAGGGCAAAAGGCATCAGCGTGAAATATGATGATGCCGACAACAAACGCCCAGGCTTCAAGTTTGCCGACTATGAGGTGAAGGGTGTTCCCGTCAGACTCGCAATCGGAGCACGCGACCTTGAAAACGGCACTGTGGAAGTAATGCGCCGCGACACTCTTGAGAAAGAAACCCTCCCTCTTGATGGAATCGAAGAGACTGTGGCAAAACTCCTTGAAGATATCCAGACCAACCTTCTTGTGAAGGCAAGAAAATATCGCGACGAAATGACCACCACCGCCGACTCCTACGAGGAATTTAAAGAGAAACTGGAGAAAGGCGGTTTCATACTCGCCCATTGGGACGGCACTCCGGAAACCGAAGAGAAAATCAAGGAGGAGACAAAGGCCACAATACGTTGCATACCATTTGATGGCGACACCACTCCCGGTGTATGCATGGTGACAGGAAAACCATCCGCACGCCGAGTGATTTTTGCACGCTCCTATTGACTGATTTTAGAGAATGTTTCATCATGAAAGCTATTAATAAAAACGTCATAACAACTGCACTTGCAGCCACAGCCCTCGCCATGTCGGCGACTCCGCTCGACATCAACGACTATTGCAATCTGTCGGTCAATCAGCCGGCCAGAATCATAGAGATGCGTCCGCTTGCCGACGGAAAAACCTACAGCGCAGTGAGCAAAGATGGCAGAAGCATCGACATCTACAGCTATGCGACCGGCAAGAAAACCGGCACTCTCTTTTCTCTCGACGAAGTGAAGGGAGATTTGAAAATAGACTCCTTCGACGGATATCAGGTATCCGACAACGGTCGGAAAATACTGTTGTGGAACAACAAGAGCGGAATCTGGCGATACAGCTTTACCGCCGAATACTACGTATATGACACCATGCGTAGCACTATGCAGCGTGTCTCCGCCAATGGTCCGCAGCGTGGAGCCACAATGTCGCACGACGGCCTCCGCGTGGCATACGTTCGTGACAACAACGTATATCTCTCAAACCTTGACTACAAGACTAATATCGCAGTCACCACTGATGGAGAAGTCAACAAAATATCCTACGGAGCCCCGGACTGGGTGTATGAGGAAGAGTTTGGCGTGCAGTGCACCCTTTGCTGGAGTGCGGATGACCAGACTCTCGCTTTCATGAAATGGGATGAATCTAAGGTGCCGGAATATTCATTCGACAACTACCGCTCATTCTACGACAAGGACCCTCTCGGTCAACCTTATCCTCAGGCATTTTCCTACAAGTATCCTCTCCCCGGATATAACAATTCCGTGGTTTCTGTGCTTGCATACGATGTCAATTCCCGCAACACGAAATTGATGGATCTTGGCATGAATGTCGATGACTATATTCCCAATATGCAGTTCGACGGAAAAGGCGAGCGACTTATGGTGATGAAACTAAACCGCAATCAAAACGACTTGCAGATTCTCAGCGTCAATCCGGCTTCAACCGTCGCAACTCAGGTTTATGCGGAGCAAAGCAAGACATGGCTCAGCGACAATGTATATACCATGGTGAAATATGCCGCAGACTCTTTCGTCATTGCATCGCAAAAGTCCGGCTGGACTCACCTTTATGAATACGCCTACAACGGCAAACTTCTACGCCAGATTACCAACGGAGACTTCAACGTCACTGACTACTATGGCAAATCGCCGGCGGGAGTGCACTATATGCAGACGACCAAATTGGGGGCCGTCAACCGCAACGTGGCTTCGGTGGATGCAAAGGGCGTGATGAAACTGCTTCATGAGACTCCCGGATGGGAAAGCTGCTCTTTCAGCACCGATATGTCCTACTACATCCGCAACTGGAGCGACCTCAACAATCCTCCACAATACACAGTATGGACATCTGCCGGAAAAATGGTTTCCGAACTGGAGATGAACAAAGATTTTGCCGCAAAATATGCTTCCGCTCCAAAGTATGAACTCACTACCGTGAAAAATGCCGATGGTCAGGAAATGAATGCTATGGTGATGAAACCCTCCGGCTTCAACCAAAACAAGAAATATCCTCTGCTGATGTATCAATACAATGGTCCGGAGTCTCAGGAGGTCACAAACAAGTGGCATCTCGACGGACTTAACTATATTGCTCAGTCTGGATATGTGATCGGCATTGTCGATGGCCGAGGCACCGGCGCAAGAAGCGAGGAATGGTGCAAATGCGTCTATATGAATCTCGGAAAATACGAGACTCTCGACCAGATCGCAGGAGCCAAGGGACTCGCCGCGCTCCCCTACATTGATGAAAACAAGCTCTCTCTCTTCGGATGGAGCTATGGCGGATACATGACGCTGATGGAAATGAGCGACAAAAGCTCTCCTTTCAAATGCGGAGTCGCCATGGCGGCTGTAACCGACTGGAAATGGTATGACTCCATATACACAGAACGCTTCATGCGCACGCCAGGCCAAAACGAAGCCGGATATGCTCAGGCTTCAGCACTCGGCAGAAGCCAGAACATGAAAGGGAAACTTCTGATCATGAGCGGCTCTAACGACGACAATGTGCATTTCTACAACACCTTGATGTATTCATCAAAACTGACTTATGAAGGTACTCTTTTCGACATGATGGTCTTCTCAGGTCAGGAACACTCAATGCGGCGGGGCAATCTTCACGCACAACTCTACAGCAAGGTTCTTGACTTCCTAAACACCAACCTAAAATAACCCCTATCCCTCTTTTAGAGCCTAACGACCCTCCAATAAAACCAACCCCAAAAATGAACGACCTAAGAAAAGTCAACAGCATACAACTCTACCACCTATGGCGAAACTTCGCCATAACGCTGCTCTGTATGGCTGCGACTATAATGGGTACCCGCGTACTGCCTTACTATCTGGCTCCCGGCGTCTCTCTATTCTTCAGCGCAGTGCTCTACACCATGATCTGGAACAATGAGAACTCCGAACATCCAAACTGCATGGTGGTGCCACAAATTATGTTCTATTCCTTGCTCATATATTCTTTCCTCAGCATAATTCTCGTATTGCTTCACGCTTGGAATCTGATTGAAATTCCTTCCGAACTTATATTTTTCAATTACCCATTCATAGCATCCCTAACGTTGATGCCAATAGCTTTGCTCGTGACTCTCTACACAATGCTCTTCAACAGTTCGACACCGGTCTGCAAGAAATGCAGGGCTCGCTCAGGCAGCATCCGCGAACGTGGCTATTTCGGATATGTAACAGCTCAGGAATC
The DNA here is from genome assembly GCA_964388725.1 of uncultured Sangeribacter sp. Taxonomy (GTDB): domain Bacteria; phylum Bacteroidota; class Bacteroidia; order Bacteroidales; family Muribaculaceae; genus Lepagella. The sequence goes on from CAYMBR010000030.1 coordinate 21,832, forward strand.
AAAGATTCAGATCAAAAACCTTGCCATTATGTTTGGCTTGCTGACGGCATACATCTGGTGGTATTATCTCGACAGATATATCGACATCAACCAGAATGGCAGAGACTGGTACGTGTTTGTATGGATCATCATTTTCCTCATTGTGCTTGATGAAATGTATTTCATGATGAGATACTACAACCTGTATCTTGATTTCCAAGAGCATAATGAAATTATCTCACCGGAAGAAATCAGAGACATGACAGCCCGCACTTATCTGCGCTACTACGTGGTTTGCGGCGACTATATCTATATCGACAAAAACGCATCCGACAGAATCACCTTGAAAAAAGGCATCTACGACACCCCTTTCATAACAAAAAAGACTGTCAATGGCATACAGATGATTGATGTCAAAAGAATAGCCGAAAAGATGACGGGCCACCAGGGAGGCGAACTTAAGTTCTACTATGGCCGCCATATCACGGGCAACAACAAGGTCTCTGTGCTCCGTTATTTCTATTTCCTCGACGGCGACATCTCCGACTATTCCGACATCGACATGCCGGGAGAATGGATGCCTTTCGACACTGTGAAGAGAATTTATCAGGAAGCCCCCAACATGATTGGGTCCAACGCTCTCAACGACCTGTCGCGCATCTTCACCATAATCCTCACTGAAAGGGACTTCGACGAAAACGGAATGAGGAAAAACCTCATCCGCTCCTATAAACACAACATTTCCCTTAAAGATATACGCACTACAGAACTCGACCTTCAGGACGACAAGTGGATCCATATCGCCCATTTCAACAGCGACACCAAATTCTTCAAATTAAAGAAATGGATGCACAGTTTCGTTGGCAAGAAACGTCATCAGACATCCGAATAACGTGAAGAACCCTGAAATCATAGCAGTTGTCGGACCGACAGCCTGCGGCAAAACTCGCCGTGCCGTGCAAATCGCACGCTCATTCGGAGGGGAGATAATAAGCGGCGACAGCCGCCAGGTTTATCGCGGCATGGACATCGGCACCGGCAAGGACCTTGATGAATATGGGGAAATCCCATACCACCTAATCGACATTGCCGAAGCCGGCCAAAAGTATAATCTTCATAGATTTCTCTCCGACTTCAATGATGCCAAAGCGGCCATTGAATCAAACGGCCGATTGCCGGTATTGTGCGGAGGAACCGGTCTTTACGTCGAATCTGCGCTTGCCGGATTGAAAATGCCGGAAGTGGAACGCAATGAACAACTGCGAGAAAGACTTAAAGATAAGGGTCTTGAAGAACTGACTGAAATACTGAAGACTTACAAAACCCTTCACAATACCACCGATGTCGACACCCGCGACCGGGCCTTACGTGCCATCGAGATTCAGGAATTCTATACTACCCATCCGGACTCAGCCCAGGCTTCCGACAGGGCCTCCGCAAATCCTCTGAAAAGCCTGATAATCGGACTCGACATACCCCGCGATGAACGCCGCCGCAGAATTACTGCAAGACTCTACTCTCGCCTTAATAATGGCATGATTGAGGAAATCAGAAGACTTATCGACTCCGGTGTCAGCCCCGATGACCTTATTTATTATGGACTCGAGTATAAGTTTGTCACCCTCCACGTCGTCGGGCAACTTTCCTTCGACGAGATGCGGCGGCAACTCGAGATTGCCATTCATCAGTTTGCCAAACGCCAGATGACTTGGTGGAGAGGAATGGAACGCCGGGGCTTCCATATAGAATGGCTCCCTTACGATATGCCAGACATAGAATTTATTGAAAAAGTAAGCAATTTGCAGTCTCAATTTGCTCATTTGAGATAAAATTGTTACTTTTGTATATGATTTCTAATGTTTGACAATCCAATGACGATATGATAATCACAAGCATATTTGACGCATCCGTATTTTTTCAATGGTTTGTGGAGAATGCCAACTACCTTTTCGTCTTCATTTTCATGATGATAGAGAGTTCATTCATACCGTTTCCAAGCGAAGTGGTAGTCCCCCCGGCTGCATATCTGGCATGCACCAACACCGGCGTGGGGGGCGACATGAACATTTTTCTCGTGGTCGTGGTTGCCACTCTCGGTGCTCTTTGCGGTGCCTTTATCAATTATTTCATTGCATTATGGGTTGGCCGTCCGATTGTATATGCCTTTGCCGACAGCAAATTCGGACACGCATGCCTTATCGACCGAGCCAAAGTCGATAAAGCTGAAAAATATTTCGACGAGCATGGAGCAATCTCCACTTTTGTTGGCAGATTGATTCCTGCCATCCGCCAACTTATATCCATACCGGCCGGTCTGTCGAGAATGAACATCGGCGTTTTCGCGCTCTTCACCGGCCTCGGCGCTCTGGTTTGGAACGCGGTCCTTGCCGGGCTTGGCTACTGGCTGTCGCTCTATGTCAAACCCGAAGACCTGTTTGAGAAGGTGGAGCAATACAATTCTTATCTCACCTACGCCGGGTATGCCCTTCTCGCTGTCTGCATTCTCTACATACTCTACAACGCTTTCTTTAAGAAAACCAAACAATCATGAAGACCTCACCATCACTTCTTGCCGCAGATTTTCTGAATCTTGCCAAGGAAATAGAAATGATCAATTCTTCGGAAGCCGACTTCCTTCACCTTGACGTGATGGACGGAGTCTTCGTGCCAAACATCTCGTTTGGATTCCCGGTGCTACAACAAGTGGCCAAGAAATGCACCAAGCCCCTCGACGTCCATCTGATGATAGTGAATCCTGAAAAATGGATTCCTCAGGTGCGCGACCTTGGTGCAAGAATCATGAATGTGCACCAGGAAACCACCTTGCATCTATACAGCACTGTGCAACACATACATGAGGCCGGTATGCTCGCTGGCGTCACTCTCAACCCCGCCACCCCGGTGGAGACCCTGACCGATATAATAGCCGACCTTGACCTGGTCTTGATAATGTCGGTCGAACCCGGATTTGGCGGCCAACCGTTTATCCGACACACCCTGCAGAAGGTAAGAAGACTTAAGGAGCTTCGCGACAAAACCGGTTCCAAGGCTCTTATTGAAGTCGACGGCGGCGTCAATGAGAAAACGGGTGCTGAACTTGCAATTGCCGGCGCTGATGTCCTTGTGGCCGGAAGTTTTGTTTTCAAAAGCCACGATCCTTTGTCCGCAATTTGCACACTTAAAAATTTGAGTTAGAATATATTAATAGGAAAACTACATAATTCCTACAACGCTACATCCATAACACAACAAAACACACAATGAAAAAACTTATCAGACTTGCAGCAATTATTGTCTTTGCCGCTGTCTTTCAAGCTTGCAGTCTTGACAACGATCCAATGGAAGATGGCAACCATCGTCTTAACCAATCAGCACCCGCAGCTGCAAAAGTCTATACTTTCAGGCTTTCCCTCGGAGGCGACTATGTCGAGCAATCCGAAGAACCGCTAATGCGTGCTGATGACACAAAAAACACCTACGTCGGTATCAACGTTACCTGCAAAAGCAAGTCTGACGCTGATGCAACGTCTGAAAATTATGCCTACGGTGTATTCACATCCAAAGACAACATCAGCATCGACCTCATCAGCGGCTACACCTACGACTTCGAAGCCACAATCCTCCG
>CAYMBR010000030.1:25535-27303 GCA_964388725.1 uncultured Sangeribacter sp.
ATTTCCCGGACCGATGATTCGGACGGGCGAAGAACTCATGGAAAAGGCTATTCGTTGTGATTACCCGGTCGCGCGTCTCAACATCATGTCGCAGCCGGTCGCGGTCTTCCTTCGTCGCAGATTCCCCGGGATTCGCCATATAGCGAATCAATACAAGTACCAGTATCATCGACAGCAACAAGACTGTCACAAAAATGAATTTTAGTATAGTTACCATCATTTGTATCCTCCATAGTTTATTAGTAATAACAATCGCTCCCCTCCTAATGTTCATTTCACAATAAACCAACCATAAAAAAGGTGGCCTCCGAAGAAGCCACCTTTAAACTCATATATCTCTAAAAGATCAAATGTAGTTGCTCCAAGCGCCAAGAATCTGGTGGAGTTCCGGACTTGTCTGTGTGCGGAAGTCGGTCAGCATAAAGTCGCCGGATACGTTGACGAATCTAAGAATAGGATCGAAGGAGACATCGAGCATACCGAGTGTCGGGTTCTGTGCCACATTCACTCTCTGAAGCATTGTGAAGTTTGCAAGGCTTACAGAAGCAAGGTTGTTATACTGGATGTCAACAAAGGCAAGGTTCTGGCAATCTTCAACTCCAAAAGAAGTCAGTGAGTTGTAAGGCAACCAAATATCGGTAAGCATCGGGCAGTTTGAAATGCTGAAGCCTGCCATGTGGTTGTCGCTTGCAAGAAGTGTAGCCAGCTGCGGAAGATTCTGCAGGTAGAGGTTCACAATCTTGTTGTCGCTGACATTCAGGTTCTGTAGTGAGCTAAGACCAGACAGTGAAATTTCCGACAGCTCATTGTAGCTTGCGTAGAGGTGTTTCAGAGCTGTGCAGTCTGTCACTATCAACTGTTCCAGACGGTTGCTCATCACGTTAAGAGTCTCAAGATTTGCTGAGTTGGCTACATCAAGCGAAACGAAGAAATTGCTCGCAATGTTGAAGTTTTTCAGCAAAGGAACTCCGCTAAGGTCGATATCGGAAAGACGGTTGCGATAGAGTTTCAGTGTCTGAAGCGACGGGCACTTCTGAGCCGAGAAATTCTGTAGCATATTCTTGCCTGCATTCAGTTCTACAAGTGCCGGACAGTTGTCAACGATAAGTTCGGTCAACTTGTTGTCAGAAACGTCAACCTTTGTCAAGGCAGGGAAATTGCTGAGGTCGAGTGAGCCGGAAAGTTTTTTGCCTTTCAGGTCTATCTCTGTGACAGCACCGTTTTCTACCTTAATGCCCTGCATGGGGGTGTATTTGGTTCCGTTTAATTCAAGGCTGGCTGCATTGGTCACGCCCTCTGCATTAGTCTGCGAAAGGAATGCCTCGATGGCTTTCTTTTCACTCTTTGACTGTGCCATGGCTGCGCCGCTAAAGACTAAGGCCGCGGTCATAAGTAAAAGTGTTCTTTTCATAGCTTTAGGTTTTTGTGTTTTTCTTTTTCAATGTCATTGGTATATTTTTCATAGACCCTCAAATCCGCTCCTGAAAACTGATTTCATGTCTCCAGTGCCACAACCTTCTCCTCAATAGTAGAGCTCGCTGATATTGCTGAGGCTTGGTCTGGATGTTTCCTGCTGTTCGCTGGCTGCTACCTGCCAGTCTCCGGTGTAGGCAGGGCGACTGATGGTTTGCTCGATTTTGTTGCAGATCTCGCTGATAATCTCGGAGTACGGAAAATAGGTGGTCATGGCTTTGATTTTTTTAGATAATAATTGTGTTTTAAGTTTGATAATCTGAATTTTTCATTTGATTATACTGATATCCTCCTT
>CAYMBR010000031.1:0-26855 GCA_964388725.1 uncultured Sangeribacter sp.
TCTCCTATTTCATCCTATGTTTAATTTTACACCCCTTTTTGGAGTGGACTCTTTACTCAAGTTTCTGATTTGATAATTTATCTATGATCTAATTTGAAAATTATGAATAGTTATAATCACAGAACTACACAAAAACTGGCCTTCGGCCGTAACAGAACGATCTCTGAACTTTTCAGCCATCGGTTCGGTAACTGCCCCTGTCAGTTTTGGGAACCCTCATCCCTCTCGGGATGAGAACCCTCACAGAACGACGCGCGCACATCTGCCGATAGCGTTCTGTGTATGTTCCGGTTTCCGTAAGGAAACCAGCGTTCTGTGAAGAAAGGGCATAATGACTAAAAGTTCTGTGTGGTTCTGTGAAATCAGTTCCGTGACAGTTCTGTGATAAAAAAAACATCATATTGGTTATCATCGAATAATAAGTCAAATTAATGGAAATGAACATAGCAATCAAGACATATCTCGTTTCGCTGCTGAGCCTCTCGCTGCTAGTGGCCTGCGGTGCCGGAAAAAGCACCACCTCCGACTCCACAGCCACTGAGCCGGAACCACCGACAGAGAAGTCCGCTTCGGTATTCTCCGCCGACAGCGCTTACTCCTACGCTGCCCGGCAGGTGGCGTTCGGCCCACGTGTGCCGGGAAGCAAGGCCCATGCGGCGTGTGGCGACTGGTTGACAGAGACACTGAAGGCAACCGGCGCCTCTGTCACCGAACAAACCGCCACCCTCACCACCTTCGACGGCATTAAAATACCGATGCGCAACATATTGGGCAGTTTTAATCCGGGTGCCGACAACCGCATCTTGCTATTCGCGCACTGGGACAGCCGTCCCTGGGCGGACAATGACCCGAACCCCGCCAACCACCACTCCCCTATCGACGGGGCCAACGACGGGGCCAGCGGTGCGGCGGTGCTTTTGGAACTGGCGCGGGTGATTGGCGCCAATGCCGACAACAAAGCCGGCATCGACATATTGCTCTGCGACGCGGAAGACTGGGGCGAGGAGAGCAACGACGAGAGTTGGGCGATGGGAGCTCGTTATTTCGCGCAGAATGCCCAGAAGGAGGGTTATATGCCGAAAGAGGCGATACTCTTGGACATGGTGGGGGCACCGGATGCGACGTTTATGCGGGAGTTTTTCTCTCAGCATGCGAACCCGACGCTTGCCGACAAGATATGGGGCATTGCGAAGTCGATGGGTTATGGGGGGATGTTTGTCAACCGCATGGGGTCGGCGGTGAATGATGACCATGTGGAGTTGATAAAGGCCGGTATACCGGCGATAGACATCATAGACTATCGGGAGGGGGAAGGTTTCTTCCCGGGATGGCATACGCTATCGGACAATATGGATGCGGTCTCTGGCGAGACGCTTGGAGCGGTAGGCTCCATCCTCGAAAGATACTTAATTGGGAATTGACATCGTTGTCGTCGTTGTCATCGTTGTCGTCGTTGTCATCGTTGTCATCGTTGTCGTCGTTGTCATCGTTGTCATCGCAGGGTAGGGACGCTATTCTTAGCGTCCCCCGAATCAAACCCAGGTACGGCACGTTTGGCAAATCCGCAATGGGAATGGAACGAGAGAGATTTCATTAAAAATTAAACTCATAAACAAGATATGAACTTTATAGAAGAACTTAGCTGGCGCGGGATGATCCACACCGCAATGCCAGGGACCGAAGAACAATTGAACAAGGAGATGACAACCGCCTACTTAGGCATAGACCCGACGGCGGACTCACTGCACATAGGCCACCTCTGCGGAGTGATGATGCTGCGCCATTTCCAGCGTTGCGGCCACAAGCCCATCGCGCTGGTGGGGGGCGCGACCGGCATGATCGGTGACCCATCGGGCAAAAGCGCGGAGCGCAACCTCCTCGACGAGGCCACCCTGCGCCACAACCAGGAGGCCATCAAGGCGCAGCTCTCCAAATTTCTTGACTTCGAGAGCGATGCCCCCAACAAGGCAGAACTCGTCAACAACTACGACTGGATGAAGGACTTCTCCTTCCTCGACTTCGCCCGCGAAATCGGTAAGCACATCACCGTCAACTACATGATGGCGAAAGAGTCGGTGCAGAAACGCCTTAACGGCGAAGCCCGCGACGGCCTCAGTTTTACGGAGTTCACCTACCAGCTGCTTCAGGGCTACGACTTCCTGCATCTCTACGAGACGAAGGGGTGCAAACTACAGCTTGGCGGCAGTGACCAGTGGGGCAACATCACGACAGGCGGCGAACTGATACGCCGCAAGCTCGGCGGCGAGGTATATGCGCTGACCTGTCCGCTCATCACGAAGCCCGACGGCGGGAAATTCGGCAAGACAGAGAGTGGCAACGTCTGGCTCGACGCCCGCTACACGTCGCCCTACAAATTCTACCAGTTCTGGCTAAACGTTGGGGATACCGAGGCAGAGAAATATCTGAAGATCTTCACGTTCCTCACCAAGGAGGAGATTGAGGCACTTGCCGCCGAACATGCCAAGGACCCGGGACAGCGTCCGCTGCAGAAGAAACTTGCAGAGGAAGTGACGGTGATGGTGCATGGACGCGAGGCCTACGACGCCGCAGTGGCAGCGAGCAAGATACTCTTCAGCAACAGTGCGGTGGAGGAACTGCACCATCTCGACGAGCAGACGCTCCTCGATCTCTTCGAGGGAGTGCCCCGTTTTGAGGTGGCACGTGCCGACATCGAGGCCGGCGTTCCGGCCCTGGAGTTCCTCGCAGAGAAGACATCGGTGTTCCCATCGAAAGGAGAGGCGAGGAAGATGATCCAGGGCAACGGAGTGAGCATCAACAAGGAGAAGCTCACCGACCAGGCAGCCGTGATAGGCAAGGAGCATCTGCTTGGCGACAAATATATCCTTGCGCAGCGCGGGAAGAAGAATTATTACCTGATAGTGGTCAAATAATGGCAGAATTTGACATTCACGCATCGGACGCCCCGAAGGGGAGCGACCGGGACATAGAGAAGGCGCTCCGGCCGCTGAGTTTCGACGACTTCAGCGGCCAGGAGAAGATTGTGACCAATCTCCGGGTCTTCGTGCAAGCTGCCCGTATGCGTGGGGAGGCCCTTGACCACACGCTGCTCCACGGGCCTCCGGGACTTGGGAAGACGACGCTCAGCAACATAGTGGCCAACGAACTGAACGTGGGTTTCAAGGTGACGAGTGGTCCGGTGCTCGACAAGCCGGGCGACCTGGCGGGTATCCTGATGAGTCTTGAGCCGCACGACGTGCTTTTCATCGACGAGATCCACCGTCTGCATCCGATAGTGGAGGAATATCTCTACTCGGCGATGGAGGACTACCGGATTGACATCATGCTCGACAAGGGACCGGGTGCGAAGTCGGTGCAACTTACCATCTCGCCGTTCACGCTGATCGGGGCCACGACGCGGAGCGGATTGCTGACGGCGCCGCTGCGGGCACGCTTCGGCATCAACTGCCACCTTGAATATTACGACCATGAGACGTTGACGGGGATCGTGAAGAGGTCGGCGCGACTGCTGAACACGAAGATTGATGATGACGCGGCGCTTGAGATAGCGATGCGGAGCCGCGGCACGCCGCGAATCGCGAACGCGCTGCTGCGCAGGGTTCGCGACTTTGCGATGGTGAGAGGTAACGGGACGGTGGATTTGGCGACGGCAAAGATGTCGCTGGAGGCGCTGAACATCGACACGCACGGGCTGGATGAGATCGACAACCGAATATTGACGACCATCATCGACAAGTTTGGGGGTGGGCCAGTGGGGCTCACCACGATAGCGACGGCGTTGGGGGAGGACAGCGGGACGATCGAGGAGGTGTATGAACCATTTCTGATCAAAGAGGGTTTTCTAAAGAGAACCCCTCGTGGTCGGGAGGTGACGGAGTTGGCGTTCCGGCATCTGAACCGGCATCCGAAATCGGCGGAGCCCACACTCTTTGATTAATTTTGAATTGAGAATTGAGAATTGATGGCTGGGATAAGATCATTGATGAAAGATACTGCGGTGTATGGGCTGAGCAGTATCATAGGGCGATTCCTCAACTGGGGACTCGTGCCCCTCTACACATATATCTTCAATGCCGCCGACTATGGAGTGGTCAGTTACCTATACTCCATAGTGGCAGTGCTGATTGTGGTGCTCAACTACGGTATGGAGACGGGATTTTTCCGCTATGCCAACGCCGACAAAGACCCGGGACGGGTCTACAGCACGTCGATGGTGTCGGTGGCCACGACATCCATCCTTTTTGTGGCGCTGATCACCCTCTTCCTTCAACCCATCTCCACAGCCATTAAGATACCTCATCATCCGGAATACGTATGGATGATGGCGTTCACCGTAGCCGTGGATGCCTTCACCAACCTCCCCTTCGCGTATCTGCGCTTCAGGCGCAAGGCGTGGGTATTCGCCGGGATCAAATTGGTGAACATAGGAGTGAACATAGCCCTGAACCTCTTCTTCCTGCTTGCGTGCCCGAAACTTGAGGTGTCGGTGCCGCACGCCATCGGATGGTTTTATGGGCCATTGGGAGGGGATGCCTTCGGAGTGGGGTGGATATTCCTTGCCAACGTGATCAGCAGTCTTGTGGTGCTGATCTGCCTGATACCCTGGATGCGGGGGGCCAAACTGACGTGCGACTTCACGCTGCTGAAGGCGATGATCCGCTACTCGTGGCCACTGTTGGTACTCGGAGTAGCCGGCAACCTGAGCCAGGGGATGGGGCAGCTCATCATCCCCTACCTCTTTCCGAACGAGCCGGAGGCAGCCCGGACAATGGTGGGGCTATATGGCGCGAACATCAAGATAGCGGTGGTGATGATGATGTTTACGCAGGCATTCCGTTATGCCTACGAGCCTTTCATTTTCTCAAGGGCGTCGCGGGAGGGTGAGGACAAGACGCGGGCCTATTGCGACGCGATGAAATATTTCATTATCTTCGGGTTGGCGATATTCTTAGGGGTGATGTATTTCCTGCCAATAATCAAGCATTTCATAGCGCCGGGTTATTGGGCGGGGTTGCAGGTGGTGCCAATCATGATGTTGGCGGACCTCTGTTTTGGGGTATATTTCAACCTGTCGCTATGGTATAAGTTGACCGACAGGACGGTATGGGGGATGTATCTGTCGCTATTGGGATTCATACTGATGCTTGTGGGCAACCTGATATTGGTGCCGATGATTGGAATTCCGAACGGGTATGTTGGGAGTGCATGGGCGGCGTTGATAGCATATGCGGGGATAATGATAGTGAGTTATTTACTTGGGAAGAAGTACTACCCTATTCCGTATCCGATGAAGCGGATAGGGATTTATACGGTTATAGCCGGGTTGCTTTGGGGAATGGGGGCGGTTTGTGAGTTTCCGGAATTTATGTTGGGGACGTATGCGGTGAGGGGGGTGCTTCTGGTGCTGTATGTGCTGATTATATGCTATTATGAGGAGGTGCCGGTGCTGTCGCGGTGGGTGAGGAATTTAAGGGGGTAAGGGGTAAGGTTGTCGGGGCGGATGGAGGTTAGTTGATGGAGACGTTTTTGACGCCGTCGCCGTAGGTGATTTTCTCGCCCGGGACATCGACCACGACATTTTTCATCGTGAGGCCATCGACATGGTTGAGAGTAAAACCCTTGTCGGCGCGGAAACGTGAGTTTTCAATCACCACATTCTGCATGGGCATTTCCGGCAGACCGTTGAAGAGGGCAGCGCGTCCGGCGCTGCGGCAGGTCACATCGTTGATGAATATATTGCGGAAGGCCGGAGTTTCCTCAGTGACCGGAGGCACCGGGGCACCGGGTTTGATGCCATAATAGAGGTCGAAGATAAGGGCCTCGCCCGGAATGTCGGTCATCTTGATGTTGTCGATGTAGATGTTTTCCACTACCCCACCGCGTCCGCGAGTTGACTTGAACCGGAGGCCAACGTCGGTGCCGATGAAGACGCAATTGCGGGCCACGATGTCGTTGCAACCGCCCGACATCTCGCTGCCAATCACAAAACCGCCATGACCGTGATAGACGGTGCAGCCGTCGATGAGAACGTTCGACGAAGGCACTCCTCTGTCGCGGCCATCCTTGTCTTTACCGCTCTTCATGCAGATAGCGTCGTCGCCAACGTCGAAGCTGCTGTTGGCGAGCAGCACGTTGGTGCAGGACTCGATGTCGATGCCGTCGCCATTCTGCGCATACCAAGGATTGCGGATGTTGACGTTTTCCACAATGAGGTTCTCACACATCAGCGGATGCACATTCCAAGCCGGGGAGTTTTCAAAGGTAACACCCTGAAGAAGAACATTTTTACATTCGATAAGAGAGACGAGTACCGGGCGCAGGAAATCATGAGCGAGAGCGGTTGTCTCCGGGTCGCCCTGATGGATTTTGTTCCAGAGTTCACCCTGGTGCTCATAAGCATACATATGCTTTTCATTAGGGAACCAAAGGTCGCCCTTTTCGTTGGTGACACCCTTGCGGGTGAGAGATTTCCATTGGCTGTCGGTCATCTTCATCCGCTTCACAGGACGCCAGTTCTGACCATTGCCGTTGATTGTGCCATCGCCTGTGATTGCGATGTTGGTGCAGTTGCGGGCAGTGATTGGCGACATGCAACGATAAGTGGAGAGACCTTCCCAGTCGGATTTGGCGATGGGGTAATCATCGAGATTTTCACTGAAGAGGATAAGTGCGCCTCGGTCGAGATGGAGCTCTATGTTGTCTTTGAAGCGAATTGGACCAGTGTACCAGATACCTTCCGGGACAATCAGGCGGCCACCACCCCGAGCGGAAAGATGGTCGATAGCCTTGGCGAAGGCCTCGGTGTTTAGGGAGACGCCATCGTTGATTCCGCCGAAGTCCTTGATGGAAACTTTGGTGTCGGGGATTACGACCTCCTTCACCTGGTTGATTTCGACGGGAAGGTTTTTGTAGTATTTGCTGTAATCATAGGCGAGAGCCGGAAGAGATGCCAAAGAGATGGCGATGGCGGCCAAAGCCGCATTCCTAAGTGTCCTTATCATGATGTTTCGATTATTAGACCAGTTTCAAAAACGGGGTATTTTCCCACAAATGGGGTATTATTCCACAAAATTACAATTTTTTTTTGGCAATGCAATAGAATTTTGGGATAGATTCAAAAATTTTCGCTATATTTGCAGAATAATGTGTATAATTCAACTTTTGCTTGCAAAAGTTGAAATTTATAAGTTTATAAGTTTATAAGTTTATAAGTTTATAAGTTTAGTTTGTCGATAATATGCATTTGCAAGATTTTCAAAGAAGTTTTTGAATGCTTCATCACCGATAAATTAAACCTTAAACCTTAAACCAAAAGATAAAAACATGGCAAATCAGGAATTGAGCGAACAGGAAGTAGTGAGGCGCAACAGCATGCAGGCGCTCCGCGACCGCGGCATCGAGCCATATCCCGCGGCAGAATACGTAGTGACAGGTCACAGCAAGGAAATAAAGGAAAACTTCAAGGACGACGAACCGCAGCGCGAGGTGAGCATAGCAGGGCGCATCATGAGCCGTCGCATCATGGGCAAGGCCTCCTTCATGGAACTCCAGGACGCCGACGGCCGCATCCAGGTGTATGTAAGCCGCGACGACCTCTGCCCCGGCGAAGGCAAAGACATGTATAACGTAGTCTTCAAGAAACTTCTCGACATAGGCGACTTCATCGGAGTGAAGGGCTACGTATTCCGCACTCAGATGGGTGAAATCACAGTGCATGCCCAGGGAATAACGGTGCTGAGCAAGAGCCTTCGTCCTCTCCCGATGGTGAAGATGAAAGACGGCAAGGTCTACGATGCCTTCACCGACCCAGAGCAGCGTTACCGCCAGAGATATGTAGACCTCGTGGTCAACCCCAAAGTGAAGGAGATCTTCATCAAGCGCAACAAGATCTTCAACTCCATGCGCCAATATTTCAACGACCATGGTCTGATGGAGGTGGAGACCCCCATTCTTCAGTCAATACCTGGAGGAGCTGCAGCGAGACCCTTCATCACGCACCACAACGCCCTTGACATTCCCCTCTATCTGAGAATAGCAAACGAGCTATATCTGAAACGCCTTATCGTGGGCGGTTTCGACGGAGTATATGAATTTGCGAAGGACTTCCGCAATGAAGGAATGGACCGCACCCATAATCCGGAATTCACCTGCATGGAGGTGTATGTGGCCTACAAGGACTACAACTGGATGATGAAGTTTGTGGAAAACATGCTGGAGAAAATCTGCATGGACGTGAACGGCACGACCGATGTGCAGATTGGCGACAACACAGTCTCCTTCAAGGCACCCTTCCGCCGCGTGACGATGACCGACGCCATCAAGGAACACACCGACTTCGACATTACCGGCAAGAGCGAGGGTGAGCTCCGCGCCTTCTGCAAGGAAGCACATATCGAAGTAGACAAGAGCTGGGGCAAGGGAAAACTCATCGACGAGATTTTCGGCGAGAAATGCGAAGGCTCGTATATCCAGCCAACCTTCATCACCGACTACCCCATCGAGATGTCGCCTCTGACGAAGAAACACCGCAAGAACCCGGAACTCACCGAGAGATTCGAGCTGATGGTGAACGGCAAGGAACTCTGCAACGCCTACTCAGAGCTTAACGACCCGATCGACCAGCATGAACGGTTTGTGGACCAGATGAACCTTGCCGACAAGGGCGACGACGAGGCAATGATCATCGACCACGACTTCGTGAGGGCCCTCGAATACGGAATGCCCCCGACATCCGGCCTTGGAATCGGGATGGACCGGCTGACAATGCTGATGACCGGCCAGACCGCCATCCAGGAAGTGCTTTTCTTCCCGCAGATGCGACCGGAAAAGAAACAACAGAAAGCCGAGGAAGCGGACGCTCCTGAAGAATAACCATGAATTGTGAATTAAACAATGTGGCAGTTTTGGGCGGGGGCAGCTGGGCCACAGCCCTCGCCAAACTGCTTCTGAACAACTGCCCCCGCATCGGATGGTATCTGCGGAGCGACGACAAGATAGAGGAATTCCGCGCGAAAAAGCACAATCCCTCTTATCTGACGGATGTCAGTTTCGATATAGACCGTATCGACTTCTCCGCCGACATCAATGAGGTGGTGAAGAAAGCGTGCACCCTTGTGGTGGCAATGCCATCACCCTACTTTCTGCCGGAATTCAGCAAACTGACAGAAGAGATATCGGGAAAGAATGTGGTGTCGGCAGTGAAGGGCATCGTGCCAGACCGCAACATGATCATCACCGACTATCTTGAACAAGAAAGGGGTGTGGATCGTAATAATATGTTGGTGATAGGAGGTCCCTGCCATGCAGAGGAAGTGGCCTTGGAACGGATGAGTTATCTGACAATCGGATGCCGCGATGTGGACAAGGCCCGGGACTTTGCATCGCTTCTCGCATCGGCAAGGATGAAGACCATCATCTCCAACGACGTGGATGGCATAGAGTATGCCGCAGTGCTGAAAAACGTCTACGCGATAGCAGCCGGCATGGTAAACGGTTTGAAATCGGGCGACAATTTCATGGCGATGCTGGTGAGCAATTCGATCCGGGAGATGCGGAAATTTGTTGATACCATAGCGCCAATGCCCCGCGACATCGACCTGTCGGCATATCTCGGTGACCTGCTGGTGACAGCCTACAGCCGTTTCTCGCGCAACCACAACTTCGGCTCCATGATCGGCAAGGGCTACAGCGTGAAGGTGGCCATGATGGAGATGAGCATGGTGGCGGAGGGTTACTACGGCACCAAGTGCATCTACGAAATCAACAAGCGCGAAGACCTGCAGGTGGAGATGCCCATCCTCAACATGGTGCACAGCGTCCTCTACGAGGGAGTCAATGCCCGGCGGGCAATGAAGGCGCTTGCGGAGACGTTTGCGTGAGTCGCCATTAATGTAATCTTGACATTTTGACATCTTGACATTTTGACATCTTGACATAAATCAGAAAAAAATCCAAAATAGGAATAACATGAAAAATATCACTTTAGACATCAGCCATGCCAAGTTTTTCGCAGAAAAACAGTTGGCCGACAATGAGAAGGCAGCCTTAGAGGCAATCACCGACGTTAACACCGGCCGCGCCGCCGGCAACGACTTCCTCGGATGGGTAAACCTCGCATCCACCACGGAGCCGGCCCTTCTCGAAAGCATCAACAAGACAGCCGACCGCCTTAAGGCAAACTGCGACTACGTGGTCTGCATCGGCATCGGCGGCAGCTACCTCGGTGCCAAGGCCGTGATCAGCGCATTGAGCAACAATTTCGCCGATTTCATCAACCAGCCCTCACCCAAGCATGCCAAGGTGCTTTATGCCGGTCAGAACATTGGCGAAGAATACACCGCTGAACTCCAGGACTTCCTGAAAAACAAGAAATTCGGTATTGTGGTAATCTCCAAATCCGGCACCACCACCGAACCGGCGATAGCATTCCGTCTGTTTAGGGAACAACTTGAGGCACAGGTTGGCAAGGACGCTGCCAAGGACCTCATCGTGGCAATCACAGACGCAAAGAAGGGCGCACTGCGTACCCTCGCAACCCAGGAGGGATATGAGACATACGTAATCCCCGACAATGTGGGAGGCCGCTTCTCAGTGCTCACACCGGTAGGTCTGCTTCCGATCGCAGTGGCCGGATATGACATCTGCAAACTTGTGGCCGGAGCCGCCGACATGGAGAAAGACACTAAGGAGGCAGGTCCGGACAACATCGCCGAAACCTACGCCCGCATGCGCAACGCTCTCTACCAGAGCGGCAAGAAGATTGAGATACTCGCCAACTTCAACCCGAAACTGCATTACTTCGCAGAGTGGTGGAAACAGCTCTATGGCGAAAGCGAGGGTAAGGACGGCAAGGGTATCTTCCCGGCAAGTGTGGATTTCACCACTGACCTCCACTCCATGGGACAATGGATCCAGGACGGCGAACGCACCATCTTCGAGACCGTGATTTCAGTGAAGGAACCGACTCTTGAGAAGATAATCCCCACCGACAGCCAGAACCTTGACGGACTCAATTTCCTCGCCGGCAAGAGAGTGGATGAAGTCAACAAGAACGCAGAACTCGGCACTATGCTTGCCCACGTGGATGGCGGAGTGCCAAACATCAAGATTGAGATCAACCGCCTGGAGGAATACACCCTCGGCGCGCTGATCTATTTCTTCGAGAAAGCCTGCGGTATCTCCGGCTATATGCTCGGCGTCAACCCATTCAACCAGCCGGGCGTAGAGGCTTACAAGAAGAATATGTTTGCCCTTCTCGGCAAACCCGGATATGAGAAAGAGACCGCCGACATCCGTGCCCGTCTTGCCAAGTAAACAGTATGGAAAAGGCGGTTTTAACCGCCTTAGTCAGCCTCAGCCGAGGCATTATAAACTCAAAAGCCAACCCTACGTTGGCTTTTTTGTGTCTTTATGTGTTATAAATTATATATATGACCACCACTATGACAAAAATATCAATCCCCACTATAGACCATATCGACGAATCCGCGAGGGAACTGCTTGATGCCATAGGCGACAGCAAGATCATTGCGCTGCGCGGAAAGATGGGAGCGGGCAAAACCACCCTCACCGCCGCCTTGATGCGGGTGTTGAAGATGGACGATGAGGCCTCCTCCCCCACTTTTGCAATTGTCAACGAATATCATTCATCCGAAACAGGCCAGACGGTATATCATTTCGATTTCTACCGGCTTGAATCCCCTGCGGAGGCCCTCGAAATAGGAATTGAAGACTATTGGGACAGCGGCAACCTCTGCCTGATGGAATGGACAGAAAACATCGAGGATCTTCTCCCCGACGACACCCTTTTTATCGACATCGAGGAAAAAGATTCAGGAATCAGAGAAATAACAATTCACGATTGAATATTTATGCAAATAATCACTCTCAACGAAGTTGACTCCACTAACTCCTATCTTGAAAGGGAAGCCCCCGAAATCAAGGAGACAGTGATGGTAGTGGCCCGCAACCAGACAGCAGGCCATGGCCAGCGTGGCAATGGTTGGGAGTCGGCACCAGGCGAAAACCTCACATTCTCAGTGCTATATCATCCCGAGTCTTACCGCGCCACCAGTCAGTTTGCCATCTCCGAAGCCACAGCTCTTGCGGTGGTGGATTTACTCGCCCTACATGGAATTGAAGCCAAAGTGAAATGGCCAAACGACATCTACGTGGGCGACAAGAAAATATGTGGGATTCTTATACAGAATTCCCTGATGGGAAACGAAATTTCTCATTCGATATTGGGAGTCGGCATAAATATAAACCAGACGAAATTTCTAAGCGATGCCCCCAATCCAATATCTCTCAAGCAACTTACCGGCGAGTCATACGAACTTGAAAGTCTTACGCCAGAGATAGCCCAATGTCTGGAAAATCGACTAAAGTTGATCTATGGCGAAAGCAACCGGGGGCGACTCCATAATGAATTTCTTGGGAAACTTTGGCGTGGGGATGAGGCATTTTACACTTTCTGCGACACCGCCAGCGGTGAGAACTTCGAGGCTACGATCGACGGGATAGCACCCGACGGGGTTTTGACTCTACGACTACACGATGACACAACAAGAGACTACCGCTTCAAAGAAGTGAGCTTTATTCTAAAAATCCCTTCAAGAGTCTGCTGACGATGATGCAGGGTATGCCTATCGACCCGATGAATTTCTCCGGCTTCATCCTAATGCTCGGAATCACCATGGTGGCTGCTCCGGGAGTGCCACCAAACCCAAGACAACGGAATGACATTCCCATGAAAAAATGCCCTAATCCAAAAACTATTGGCGGTTTTTGGATTAGGGTTTATCATATCCCAATGTAAATAGGAAAGCTACGGATTTTGCTCTTTGAATATATTCAGCCATTTGCCATAGGTCAGCATACGCCATACCCATTCGAGGGGACCAAAACGGAACAGGGACAGCCACGCCATGCTGAAAAGGATCTGAAAAATGAAAACAGAAAGGGCAATCAATTCTGTTTCACCCAATCCTACTTCCGCACCAAGTCCTAACCCAATTCCATAGAAAAGGAATATACCGATCAAAGACTGACTGATATAGTTTGTCAGTGCCATGCGCCCCGGAGCGGCGAACCATCGCCATACTTTCCAATCCTTATGCCTGATGCAGAACAGACCCAACAATGCCGCATAGGCAAACCCGAAAGGATATACACTGACCGTGTATAAGACAGTATGGACTGCATTACCAAGCGGATGCGAGTTGATGGCACTTAAAGCGTAAAGCACCGACATGGGCAATCCTATTACAGACCCCCACAATGCCACCTTTTTCAGAAGAGACTTATGTGCATTCAAATCGGCATAAATCTTATGTCGTCCAATTACAAAACCAATCAGGAACAAACCCATGACCTTGAAATAGCGGTTGCCATCTATAAACTCATACATTCTCTCCCAGGCACCCTGAACGAGGAACTGGTGAACTTCGCGGTAACTGACAGCATCACGAAGCCAGTAGCCAAAATTTTCTTCAGTTATGCCATATAAACCTGCATAATGCCACCACTGATCGTAGGGATATTTAGCAAGGAAGATACCACACGCCTCGGCAATTCCATCGACCAAAACAGGCAGCAGCAATAAAATTCCGGCAGTGATTAGGATTTTCCTATCAGACAAATTCCGGAACAATGGCAGCAGCATGCCAAGAACCGCATATAGCAGCAGGATATCACCACTCCAAATCATCATGAGATGGGTTAATCCTATCAATGCCAGGATTATCATCCTCCGATAGAATATGCGGAAGCCGTTTGCGCCACGCTCCGCCGCATGGGAAATGATGATGGAAAAGCCAATGCCAAAGAGTAAGGAGAAGAGAGTATAGAATTTGCCGTCGATAAAGAGGTATTGCAAGAATTTGACAATACGGTCTATCCCGGCGGTAGGCATAGCCTCCAACACGGGGTCGGGTTGAAACGTATACAACGAGAACTCCGGGCAGTTGGCCAAGCAAACCCCCAAAAGGGCAAACCCCCGCAAGGCATCTAAGAAGACATGCCGCCGGGAGGCAGCAACGGGCGACAAATTCATTTTGGTTCTTAAATGTTTGGAGTGTCCCAAACTTTGGTGGTGGTGCAGGAAGCCTTGACTTTCTGATTGCCAATGGTGAACTCAAACTCACCCTTCTCAAGAGTCCATTTGCCTTCATAGTTAACGAAAGCGAGGTCGCTTGCCGGGATTGTGAACTTGACAGTAGTAGTCTCACCTGGTTTCAGGTTTACCTTGTCGAATCCTCTGACGCGAAGCACATCGGGAGTCATTGATGCCACGAGGTCGCTGCTATAGAAAATAACACCCTCCTTGCCCTCGACACTCCCGGTATTCTTTACATCTACGCTGACAGTGATATCATCAGTCGGAGAAAACTCATCCTTGTCGATGGAGATGCCGGAGTATTCGAATGTGGTATAGCTCATGCCGAAGCCGAATGGCCACTGCACGTCGATATCCGCACTATAATTGTAAGCACCTGACATAGTGGCCACGGTCTCACATGGCTTGTGGTCGTAGAATGCAATAGCATTGTGCCAGCGAGGATAAGTATAAGGGAGTTTTGCGCTGAAATTTCTCTTTCCTGAGAGGAGGAGCGCGAGAGCGTCGCCGCCATAGTTGCCGGGAAGCAGCACATCGACCACCGCAGATGCAAGCGGCTCGATCTCGCGAATGATGCGCGGACGACCGCCATTGAGAACCAACACTATCGGTTTGCCGGTTGCTGCAAGGGCCTTAACAAGCTGTTCCTGTTCGGGCTGAAGAGCGATATCGTTTGTGTTGCCCGGGGTCTCGCAGTAGGAGTTCTCACCTACGCAAGCCACAATGACGTCAACACCCCGGGCAGCTGCCACAGCACTCTGAATGCGAACATTTTGCACCTGCTCCCACTTGCCATAATCCTCAACATAGTCCATGCCCTGCTCCAGAACCACGTTGCCTTCTCCGAACTCATTGCGAAGAGCCTCGTAGATGGTATTATATTGCACGTGGAATTTCGGGTCGTTGGTGCCCTGCCATGTATATGACCAACCGCCGTTGAGTGAGCGCATTGAGTTGGCGTTGGGTCCGGTGACGAGGATGCGTTTTCCCTGTGCCAAGGGAAGGACATTATTGTTGTTTTTAAGAAGGATTTCACTCTCGACTGCAAGTTCGAGGGCCTTGAGAGCGTGTTGCTCGCTGCCGAAGAGAGGATAATCCACCGGATTAGTCGAGGGGGTCTCGAAGAGTCCGAGACGATATTTCAGGCGCAGGATGCGAGCCACGGCATCGTCGATGCGATCCATGGAGACCTTTCCTTCATCAACAAGTTCCTTCAGCAGTGTGCAGAACTCCATGTCGTAGGGAGTCATGGACATGTCGATGCCGGCATTGACAGAAAGCATAATAGCCTCCTTATAGTCGGCGGCAATCTTATCTCGTTTCCAGAGGTTGTGGATGTCGGCCCAGTCGGTGACAATCATGCCGTCCCAGTTGAGGTCTTCCTTAAGCCATCCGGTGAGCAGCTCCTTGTTGGCATGGAAAGGCAGCCCATTGGTGATACTGGAGTTGACCATGATTGAAAGAGCGCCTGCCTGGATTGCCATCTTGAAAGGCTGGAAATATTTCTCACGCAGGTCGGGGGCGCTGACAGATGCCGGAGTACGGTCTTTGCCACTTGTGGGGTTGCCGTATGTCATATAATGCTTGAGGCAAGCAGCGACATTCTGCGGACCCACGTGGTTTGGGTCGTTGCCCTGATAGCCCTTCACCATCTCCACAGCCATTGCGCCATTGATGAACGGGTCTTCACCAAAGGACTCCCATATGCGGCTCCAAGCCGGATTGCGTCCGAGGTCCATCACAGGATTATACACCCAAGGAATGTTGCATGCACGGCTTTCGTAGGCGCATACTATAGCGCCCTCTCGCACGAGGTCGCGATTGAGTGAGGCCGCCATATTTATTTCCTGTGGAAAAAGGGTGCCACCGATGGTATAGGTGGTGCCATGGTTTTGATCTACGCCGTAGATGTCAGGAATTTTCAGATATTCCATCGAGGCTTCCTGAATGCCATTTATGATATTATACCAAGTTTCCGGAGTCTGAGCCTGACCCATAGGGGTGTTGAGCACAGAGCCGACGCGGTATTGCTCGACTGCAGTCTTAAGTTTTTCGGGACTCAGCTGAGGAATTCCGTCTTTGAGGGAATCGCTGACCACCAGATCGATTGTAATCTCACACATCTGGCCGATTTTGTCTTCGACCGACATTGACGACATCATTTTTTTGATTTTAGACTCGATATCATTGTCGGAAAGGATGGCCGGAGCCACTGAGGAATTGTTGTTGGCGCACGACACAGCAAGAATGCCAAGAGCCATTAGAAAGAGTTTTTTCATGCTATAGCTTTTTGATTTGAAATCATTTAATTCTTTGGAAAGCAAATTTGGGGACGCGCCGCAGCGCGTCCCTACCTAACCTATACAATTAAAACACCTGAGAAACGACTATAGTTTTTATTTTGCCGTTATTTTCTAATTTACCGTAAATTTCACTTTCGAGCGTATATCGACCGAGGAAGAGCCTATAAGGGCCTCAAACACCCCGGGTTCCACCACCCAGTCATGTATTTCAGCATCGAAATAGCCCAAATCGCTTCCTTTTACCACGATGCTGATTTCCTTGGTCTCACCCGGAGCCAATTCAACCTTACAGAAGCCTTTCAATTCCTTTACAGGCCGGTCAACACTCGACTTGAGGTCTGATACATATAGCTGCACCACCTCTTTCCCTATGACAGATCCGGTATTGGTAACCGGCACAGTTACGGTATAGACATCCTCGGCTGATCCTGCTGACTTGTCGATAGAGGCTTTGCCATATTTGAAGTCGGTGTAGCTCAGTCCGTGGCCGAAGGGGAAAGTTGGCTTCAGTTTGTTCTTGTCTGTGAATCGGTAGCCTACATAGATTCCCTCGTTGTAGGACATATCCCAAACCTCATTGCCAAGAGCATCGATTCCTTTGTGGCCTGGATACTCTCCAAGTTTGTGAGCGCCACACTGGTCAAGGCTCGCATAGTAGGTGTATGGAAGTTTGCCGCTGGGGTTTACATCTCCCAATAGTACGGATGCCAAAGTGTTGCCGGTCTCGTTGCCAAGATACCACACCTGCATGATGGCAGCCACATCCTTGGTCCAGGGCATTGCCACTCCAGTCCCGCTTATGTTGACTACGGCTATGTTGGGATTCGCCTTTGCCAGTGCCTCAATAAGTTCGTTTTGTCCATAAGGGAGGTCAAGGGTCTCGCGGTCTGTGTCCTCGCAGTCCTGATGGTTGCTCTTGTTGAGGCCGCCGAAGAAAAGAACCACATCTGCATCCTTTGCCACGCTGACAGCCTCGGCCAAAAGTTGCTCTGGAGAGCGCGAATCATTGAGGTCCTGACCCGTAACCACGCCGTTGTATTCGCCAGTGGGATCTCCCACATACCCTCTGGCATATACAATCTCAGCCATGTCGTCTATCCTTTTTTTGAGTCCCTCGAGAGGCGTAATCTCATAGCGGGCCTTGAGAGATGAAGAACCGCCGCCCACTGTCATCATCTTGATGGCATTCTCACCGATGACGGCTATTTTTTTCACTTTTTCAAGGTCTAAGGGAAGAAGGTTGTTCTTGTTTTGTAGAAGCACCACACCTTCCTGCCCGATTTCGCGGCAAGCAGCGATATGCTCATCAGAACCCATAGATCCGTAAGGACGGTTGCGGTCCATGACGGTGCGGAATGTGAGGCGAAGCACTCGGCGCACCTTGTCGTTGAGTTCATCCTCGGAAAATGTGCCATCCTGGATTCCTTTCAGATAAGGATTAGCGAGGAAGTAATTGTCGTATGCATTGGAGGCACCGCTGGTCAGACCGTCGGTCCAGGAACCGAACTCCATGTCAAGACCGCCATTTACGGCAGTTGGAGTGTCATGCACTGCGCCCCAGTCGGAGACCACTGCGCCATCCCATCCCCATTCCCCTTTGAGGATATCGTTCATCAATATGGGGTTGTAGCTGGCATGTTCTCCACGAAAAAGGTTATAGCCTCCCATGAAGGTCCACGCCTCGCCCTCCTGTGCGGCTGCCTTATAGCCGGGAAGATAGATCTCATAGAGGGTGCGGTCATCCACAATCGGGTTGGATGTATGGCGGTTGATTTCATTGTTGTTGAGTGCGAAATGTTTCACGCATGCAGCCACACCGTTGCTCTGAACGCCCTGAACGTATGGCACCACCATCTTTGATATCAGATATGGATCCTCACCCATATATTCGAAATTGCGGCCATTGAGAGGAGTGCGGTAGATGTTTATGCCCGGACCCAGAAGCACGCTCTTGTTGCGGAAACGTGCCTCTTCTCCAATGCTCTTTCCATAAAGAAGTGCCATATCCGGATTCCACGTGGCGGCGAGAGCGGTCAGCGAAGGGAATGCGGTGCATGAATCGTTGGTCCACTGCGCCTGTTTCCACTCGTCCCAAAGCACCTCCGGACGAACACCCATGGGGCCGTCGGTGCACCACAGTTCGGGGATACCGAGACGCGGCACTCCCGGTGCGCTGAATTTCGACTGCGCGTGGATTATATTTATTTTCTCGCGCAGTGTCATTCGGCTGAGGGCATCCTCAACGCGGTCTTCTATTTGCTTTGAGTCGTCAAGGTAGATTGGAGTCTGCGCCCCGACCGACATCACCGCCAATGAAATGGCTGCTGATATAAGATACTTTTTCATTCTAATCGGGTATGATTATCCCCAGCTCCCGAGCGGAAGCCGGGGATAAAACTCAACAAAATATCAATAATTACTTGGACACTGCCATTTTGATATCGCTGACGGTCACCATTGTACCCTCCTGGATACCGGCATAGTCCATACAAACCTGTAGATTCTTGGTGTCAATGCCCTGTTTGCCCTTGAAGAAATAGAGAGTCGCGTCGCCACCCTGCACATCAACGCGATCCACCACGATGTAGGAGTTGTCGTCGGTGTCGGTGTCTTCGCCAAGGGAGTCGCCCTTCTGGATCTTCACAGTCACTCCGCTTATATCCTTCGTCGATTCGATTGTCATCAGGAAATCATACTGGTATCCGGCAGAGGTCTCCACGTTGGTCCACATGTGAACCTGACCTTGCCACTGGTCACCGCCCACTCCTGCCGGGGCGGTGAAGGAATATCCGTCGAGTCCGAAAGTGATTTCAGGTTGAGTTGCGAGTTCACTCCAACTGCTGTCGGCAAACCATGTGGAATATTTCACCACTTCCATATTCTTGAATATGTTTTCGTCGTCAGAGATACTTGGAGCAGCTGCGGCGGCCGGGATAACTGTTCCGTCGTCATACTGATGTTCCTTGAACACGATGTTGTCGACAGTAATGTCGCAGTCTCCAAATCCGGCGAAGTCGAACGCAATCTTGAGAGTGCCGTCGAAGCCTTCAACGTCGGAGAACCAAACTATTGAGCCACCTGAGGTCACGTCAACGCGGTTTTCTGTAAAGAATACGCCATCGTCGCCATCCTTCTGGGGTTTCACGGTCACCGCGCCGTCTTTGGGCACTGTAATGTTGCAGGAGAAGTCGTAGGTTACACCGGAATGAACCTCAATGTTGGTGCCTACGTGCACCTGACCTTGCCATTGGTCATTGCCCATGTCGGCCGGAGCATGGAATGAGATACCCTTGGTTGCGGTGATAGTGACTTCCGGTTGCGGGCTAAGCTCGCTCCAGCTGCCATCGGCAAACCATGTGGATTGCACAGTCACCTCGGCATCTTTCCAGAGGTTGTGCTCGCCATCATACTTGAAGCCGGTTGTGGTCACGTCAGCCTCGGCTCTCGGGGCGATGATATACTGCCATGAGATTCCGTCAAGATCCTGCACGAGGGTAATCTCGTTGCGGCTGAAATTTGAGATGCGATATTTCGGATTGTCGAACCCTTCAGTCGAAGGGATGTAAGGGAATAGAGTATGCTCAGGAAGCACGAGGTAGAGGTAAGCGCCTTCTGCAGAGAGGGTGAAAGTGGTTTCCTGTTCGCTTACAGCCACACGGAAATCATTGCCATCGCCGGGATTGTTGACATCAAGACCGTCAAGAGATGTTACTCCCGTGTTGACATATACTGTGCCAGACGTGCCGGGGTTGAAAGTGTATGCACCTTCGGTTTCTTTTCCAGTGTTGGTGAAAGTCATGATGTTGTCATAGACACCTTCGGCTTCCTTGCATCCGGGTTCGCCGTTCCACCAGTTGGTGGGGTTTTCAGTGCTTTCACCGCATCCCATGTTGCCTGACTTAGTACCATCCACCGACCATTCCTTGGAAGAGCCATTTGTCAGGGCGGTCATATAGGGTGAGAAATCGAAAATGGTCTTTGTGATGGAGATGGTGCTGTTGACAGAACCTTCCGAGACACCATTTGCATTGCCGACTTTCATCTCAACGGGATATTCGCCGGCTATGGTGATGAGGTCGCGGTAGGTGAGGCTTGTAGAGGGGCGGGTGCTACCGTTTACGTACCAGATAGGATATACACCTTTGGCGTTTTGTCCGGAAGCATCAAGTATGTTTAGCTCCACGTTGTTGAGGTCATCCACTGAGATGTCTATCTTATAGTCGGATGCCTGGGGGATACCGGCTTTTGTAGGCTCGTAGTAACCTTCTTCGGAGCAGGCTGACATGGCGAGAATGAGACTCGCCATGGCTCCATATCTAAATATTTTATTTGGATTCATTGTTTTTCTGAGTTATATGTCAAAATGTCATTTTGACGATTGGGAAAATTTGAATTACTGGAAATACTGGTCGTTCTGCTTGAGTGTGCCGTGGCAGGCGTCAATCTCCGACTGTGGGAAGGGGAGATACTTCTTGTTGTCGGTGTAGCGCCCAATGCGATCGTCGGCTATTTCATTGCCAGGAACAAGATAATCCTTTGCAAGACCGGTGCGGATAAGATCCCAGTATCGTTTGCCTTCGCCGAGAAATTCCCATGCACGTTCCTGAATAATGTTGTCGGTAGTGGCAGTGACCGATTTCAATCCGGCACGTTCGCGTACCTTGTCGAGATATTGCTGTTTGCTTGCTGATCCAAGTTCTGCGGCATACAGAAGTGCTTCAGAATAGCGGTAGTAGCGTAGGTTGTTGTTGTAGTTGAGCACGGCATCGGCCTGCTGTCCATCGTTGCCACCGATTTTGCCGGCATATTTGGCAAGGAAGAGACCGGTGTCCTGATAGCCTACGGTGTAGCTGCCCGGTTCGGGCGCCCAGATTGAAGCATCGCGGCGTGTGTCGTTTTCAGCGTATGAGTCGTAGCAAGACTGACGTACGGTGCCGAAGCCCCATCCGGTATTGTCGTGGATGCCATCGCTGCTGTTGTAGCCACGCGGGAGAATCATACAAGGCACTACAGTACCGCCCGCTGTGCCTCCCCAACTCCAGTTGCGGGAGGCCTGATAGTCGGAGTAGTTGATTTCCCATATTGATTCCTTACACCATTCACCGCTTTCTTCCCAGATGTCGGCGAAGTTCTCCATCAAATCATACTTGCCGGAGTTGATGATTTCCTCCATGTATTTGAGGGCAGTAGGTTTGCGGGTTTCATCGTTCTGATACATCACGATTTCGGTATAGAGCATATATACGAAGTGCTTTGTGACGCGGCCGAGTTCAGAACCCTCGCATTTTTCGGGGAGCTTATTGTCGGCGATAACTTTCTCAAGATCCTCGATCATGAATTCATACACCTCATCGGCCGTGTATTGTGGAGCAAGGAAGTCACCACCCATAGGTTCGGTGTAGTAAGCGATGTTGCCCCACCAGTGCCAGAGTTGATTGTAGTAGAACACGCGAAGTGCAAGTACTTCAGACTCATAGCGGTCGCGGTTGGCAAGTTCTGTTGCAGTTTCAGGTTTCCAATAGTCATTCATATAATGGATAGCATCGATGCAACGTTTCACTCCTGAGTATGCGTTGGAGTAATTGGTATCGAGTACTTTTGTGGCGGTTATGCTGAAGTTGAAGACACCTTTCCACTGGTCCATGTCGTTGACATCGCCACCGCCGGGGAACACCTGGTCGGCGAGTACCTCCGGATAGATGTTGAGGCCTGTGTAGTTGTTGGCATAGTCAAACCAGTGCAGAGGGTCGTAGGCGGCCACCACAGCCTGGAATATGTTGGCGTCTGTGGTGTAGTAATCCTCCACAGTGTCCTGGGTGTTGTTGGTGATGTCAAGCCAGTCTGAGCCGCAGGAAGTAAGACCTGAGCTGATGGCTGCAATCGAACCCATCAGAATATATTTTGATATTTTCATTGCTTGCAAAATTTGATTGTTAGATTGAAAGGTTGAAGCCGATTGTGAATGTGCGAGCTTCTGGATAGTTGCCGTAGTCTATGCCGATGCTGGTTCCGTCGCCAACCTCAGGAGTGAAGCCACGATATTTGGTCGCGGTGAAGAGGTTTTCGCCCATTACATACACTCTGAAATTGTCTAATCCAATCTTCTTGATAATGTTCGAAGGGATTGTATATGAGAGTGTGAGGTTGGAGCAGCGGAGATAAGCGCCATCGTGGATGTAAAGGTCTGAACTTACCCAGTTGCGGCTGTCGCCAAGCTTGTAGATAGGAATTGTGTTGGATGTTCCCTCACCGGTCCAGCGGTTTAGCATCCAGCTTGGCAGGTTCTTAGCAGGAGTGTCACCACGCAGGGAGGCATCATAGATCTGGTTGCCCCATACGCCCTGGAAATATGCAGTCAGCTGGAAGCCTTTCCATCCGAGGCCCACGTTGAAGCCGTAGGTCCAGTCGGGAAGTCCTTTGCCGATTTTGGTGCGGTCGTCTGCATTGATTGTGCCGTCGCCGTTGGTATCCACGAAGCGTACATCGCCCGGTTGTGCATACCATGAAGTCTGGCTTGCTGTGAGACCGTAAAGGGCATTGTACTCATCAGCCTCAGCCTGATTCTGAATGATACCGTCGGTTTTGTAGCCATAGAAGAACGGGAATACCTCGCCGTTCATAGAGCGTACGATGTCGCCGGCTGTGCTGTTGCTGATTTCAGTTCTCCAGCCATCGGAATTGCCAAGGTTGACAAGCACATTCTTCACGTATGAGAGGTTGCCTCCGAGGTTTACTTCCCAATCACCGAAGTTGTGAGTCCAGCGGAGATCCATTTCGACGCCGGTGTTGTCCATGGTGCCGACATTGCCGATAGGCTTGGTCTCGCCCACGTATGTCGGGATCATCATGGTCATAAGCATGCCGGTGGTACGTTTCTTATACCAATCTATGGTGAATTGCAGAGAATTGTCGAAGAAGCCGAGGTCAAGACCAACGTCGGTCTGAGTCGATTCCTCCCATTTCAGGTCGGGGTTGGCAAGACCGGAAGCCTTGGATCCGTAGGTCGGGCTTGAGCCTTCGGGGCCGAAGTAATAGTTGTTGTTGCCATCGGTCAGCACAGTGTAGGCGAAGTCGCCGATAGATTCGTTACCGTTCTTACCCCATGAGAAGCGAACCTTTGTGTTGCTCCACCATTGCGGGCGGTCTTCGAGGAATTTTTCATTGGTAGGGTTCCAACCCAAAGAGAAAGATGGGAATGTAGCCCATTTGTGGTTTGCACCGAATCGGGAGCTGCCGTCGCGGCGCACAGTCACCTGAGCCATATAGCGGCCATCGTAGTCGTAAGATGCACGTCCGAAATAAGAGAGGAGTTTTGGCCATGCGGAGTTGGGACCGGCATCGCCGGTACGGTTGCCACCGTCTTCTTCACCGGGAGCGCCCTGAGCCACAGTCACCCATGGCTTTTCGAAATTGTAAAGTTTGTTTGCACTTGCAGTGATCCACCATCCTGTGGATTGCTTGCCTGATTGGCCAAGCACAACGTTGACGTGGTGGTCGCCGAAAGTCTTGTCATACATGATAAGGTTTTCGAGCTGCCACACCCAGCTGCGGTTGCTGCTTGCAGAAGCCGATGCGTGGATGGCGTCTGTGTTGCTGAGGTTGCTGGCATAGTTTGGTTCGGTGTGGCTTTCGCTGCCCCAGAAAGAGAGGTCGCCGCCGAAGCTGATGCGATAGGAAAGGCCATCCCATATTTGAAGTTCGGCAGTCAGGTTGGTGACAAACTTGTGGCTCCAGTTTTTGCCGGAGGGGAACGACCAGGTGTAGAATGGATTGACGAGTTCCTGATAACCGCCGCCGTGAGATTCCGGAATCATGTAGAGGTTGCCGTCGGAATCATAGCGAGGCACGTATTTGTCGTTGCCGGCATAGTATGCCAACTGCTCATTGTAGAGATCCGAACCGGGGGTTAGCGTCGGAGTGAGGAGTGGCGACATACCGATTGCATTGGTGATTGCACCGCCATAGTAGCCACCACCTCCGCCGAAGCCCTTGGAGTGGATTCTTGCGTAGGAGATGTTGCCGGTGAATACGAGTTTGTTGAGGAATTTCCTGTTCTTTGATTCGTCGAAGAGAGTATAGGTGTTGTTGGAGCGGAGGGTCAGTCGGTCATAGTTCGACTGGTCATAGTTGCCTCCGATGATACCTTCCTGAGTATAATAGCCGAAAGAGAGGTAGTAGTTCATCTTCTCGGAAGCGCCCGACACCGATACCTGATGGTTCATTACCGGTGCGTTGTCGTTGAAGATGGCGGCCTGCCAGTCATAGCCCTCGCCGTAGCTGTATGGGTCGGCGTAGGGAGCGGGTTGTCCGATATTGAGATAACCCTCATTCTTCATGAGTGCGTATTCGGTGGCATTGAGGATATCGATTGATTTCAGTTTTGACTGCCAACCGTATGAGAAATCGTAGGTGACTCTTGCGCGTCCTTTCTGGCCGGCTTTTGTGGTGACGAGGATAACACCGTTGGCAGCACGTGCACCATACACAGCACCTGAGGCCGCATCCTTAAGCACCTCGATGCTCTTGATGTCGTTGGGGTTAAGATAGTCAAGTCCGCCTTCGATTGGCATGCCGTCAACGATGTATAGCGGGTTTGAGTCGTTGATGGTGCCGACACCGCGCACGCGAATCTGGGCAGCTGAGCCCGGCTGGCCATTGGCGGTAGTGGCGGTGACACCGGCAGTCACACCCTTGAGTGCATTCTGGATGTTGGTGGGTTGTGTCTGTCCGAGGGTCTCCTCCCCTACTGAAGAGATAGCCGCTGTTACGACGCTTTTCTTCTGAACGCCATAACCAATCACGACTACATCGTCGAGAATCTGTGAATCCTCAAGAAGCTGGATTGTGAGGTTGGATTGTGCTCCCTTCACTTTCACTTCCTGCGGAGTGTAGCCGATATAGGAAACAAGGAGGGTTGCACCCGTTGTGGCACGGATTGAGAAATTGCCATCAATATCGGTGGCAGTGGCAGTGTTGGTGCCTTTCACAAGGACAGTTGCGCCGATAAGCGGTTCTCCGTCCTGTTGTGAAACCACCGTACCGGAGATGCTGACATCCTGGGCATACATCCCAAGGCAAGTCAGAATCGCGATTAGAAATAAGGTTAATTTTTTCATCGGATAATGGTTTATGTTATTAGTTTTTCTGGAAAATTCTGACGTAATCCACTTTCATGGATACGGGAAGCGCAGATTCATCCACTCCGTTGTATCCACCCCAGTCGCCACCCCATGCCAGGTTGAGGATGGGATAAAATGCGTAGTGGAAAGGCCAGCTGTCATGATCTTGTCCCATTGATGCTTTTGTGGCGGAAAGTTGGACTTTGCCATCAACGTATGTAGTGATTTGATCCTCTGTCCATTCCACGGCATAGATGTGGAATTCTTCTTCCGCACCGGCACAATACATGGAATGCGTTTTCTGTGTGCCCTTGGTGTGATTATAGTTGCCGGTGTGGAGCGATGAAGAGACCTCGTTTGGATCTACGCCCACTTCCTCCATGATGTCGATTTCACCGCAATAGGGCCATGGGTTGGTGTTCCAGTCCACGTTGGAAGGCATCATCCAGAATGCAGGCCAGGTTCCCTTGCCTTTCGGCAGCCAGATGCGTGCTTCGAAGTATCCATAGAGCCAGCCGGTCTCAGGACGGGCGTTCATGCGTCCGGAGTAGATTTTGCCGTCAGTGCCTTTGAAGCAGTTGATATATAGTATTCCGTCGATTATTTCGAGAGTCCGTTTGCCATCCACTTCCTTTGAGGTGTAGGTTTGCAGTTCGTTGTTGACATATCCGGCTGCCCAGTTTTCGATAGTCCAGTCGCTGCTGGGGACAATTCCATCGTTGAATTCGTCGTGCCAGACAAGAGAGTAACCCTCCGGAGCTGTGATCTCATCGGTGTATTGGTCCACCTTTATTGTTTTGGATAGATCGCCTGAAGCTACCGTAATGGTTGCTTCGCGCGATTCCTTCGAAGTGTTGGCATCTGCGCTTATAGTAAGTGTCGTGGTTTCATCGTTTCCGCTTGCCGGAGTAATCTTGCACCAGTCGGCATCGCTTGCGGCAGTCCAGTTGTCGTTTGCTTCAACGGTGATGGTGGTGGAGGAAGCCTGCGCGCCGAAGCTGACGGTTGTTGCTGAGACGTTGAGGGTAGGACGAGCAGATTGCGTCACCGGTATGGTGGCGGTCTTGCCGCTGCTTGTCACTATAATGTTGGTGGTTCGGGATGAACTGCCACTGTTGGCTGAGATTTTCACCGAGACTTTTGTCTCCGTGTTCTTTACTCCACCAGTTGGTGTCGTTACGCACCAATCGTCTTCAGCCTTTATTGACCAGTCGGCAGTTGATGCTACCGTCACCTCAAGGTTAGTGGCGTCATATCCTGAAGAGAGGGATGTAGGGTTTACAGATATGGACACTTCTGTTGTGACAGGATCGGGTG
>CAYMBR010000032.1:0-26363 GCA_964388725.1 uncultured Sangeribacter sp.
GGACCGCCGCCAATATGCTTCTCACCCACTCCATCTCCAAAAGAAATCCTATCCCCGAATCCTAATGCCATTTAAAAGCTCTAAAGGCCTGAAGCCCGGCTTTTACGGGCTTGAAGCCCGAAACACAGGAGGAAAACCGCGGACTCTTAACAAGCCTCCACAAATTTACCCATCCATTATAGTGAATGTTTTTAAAACCGAAACTTGAGTTAAAACCCTGACTGGCAATTAGCCGGTCAGGGTTTTGTCATTAGCAAAAAATTTTAAAGCAATTGGGAAAAATAACATATATTATTTTGAGATTTCATATTTTTTTGCTAATTTAGCAAAATAAAAATCAATTGATATGGCAGAGATCAAAGAAACATTCATGAATTTGATGACCGACTTCGGTTTCAAACGTCTCTTCGGTACTGAAAAATTCAAATCTGTCTTGATTAGATTTCTCAACATACTCTTCAAGAGGTGAAGCCTTCTTGGGAAGAGTGTGAGACGGAATTGGAACAAATTACATACATAATAAAAAACATGCATCTTATGGACAAGGAATCAAAAGCTTACAAAAGCAAACTCTATGACGATATGTTTGATGCGGCCGAAATAAGCAGTATGGCGGCGGAAGATGTTGTTACTTATGGGCAGTCCCAAAGGAAACTTGAGGATATGCAACTTGCCTACGACTGGGCAAGATCAGAAGGCTGGGAACTCGGCATTGAAGAAGGAAGAGAAGAAGGACGGCAAAAAGGACGAGAAGAAGGGCGTGATAAAGCCATGCTACTTACCGCCCGAAAGCTGCTTGACAACGGTATAGATCCAGATTTCATACGGCAGATTACCGGTCTCAATCATGGTCAGTATTAGACCCCATTGCGTTACGCAAAATTGAGGTCTAATACCGGAGATGCGAATAGGGTCTTAATGAATCAAAAACCTAATCTATCACCATGAAACAGCCATTGAAATACCTAATTGCCATAGCATTAATACTATCAGTATATGCTGATGCCATTCATGCCGATCATCACATCGCATTCAATGGAAAAGAATTTGCCATTGACAATTCTACTATCTTGCTCGACAGGGAGGGTATCTATACTGACTCTTTGGCTTTCACCGACCCTATAGATGCTTTCAGTAGGGTCAATGAAATCGGCAAGGATGTTACCCTGCTGATTGCCCCATCTGTCTATTGGCTTGATGATCCCGACGACCCTTCCGACAGAACCGACCAAGGTGGCATCCCTTTCGCTTTCAGAATAAAGTGCGATAATCTGCGCATCATCGGTCTTGGCGATAATCCCGAAGGTGTGGTGTTGGCTGTAAATCGCGGACAGACCCAAGGTGCCGTAGGCAACTTCACAATGTTTGAATTTATTGGCAACAGCCTTGAAACCGAAAACATCACCTTTGGCAACTACTGCAACATCGACCTCGAATATTCGAGGAATCCTGAGTTCAACCGCCAGCGCAGAAAAGATGCCATCGTGCAGGCGCAGATTGGAATATGCAACTCCACCGACAAACTTTATGCTAAAAACTGTCGGTTTCTGAGCAGATTGAATCTCTGTCCGTTTGTGGGTGCTCGGCGCAGCCTATACGACAACTGCTATTTTGAAAGCACCGACGATGCCCTCTCCGGAAGTGCCGTATATCTCGACTGCAAATTCCTCTTCTGCAGCAGCAAACCGTTCTACAGTACGGCGGAAACTGGCGCCGTATTCCTCAACTGCGACATCAAGAGCCTTTGCGACAATCAGCAATACTTCACGAAAGTTCCCGGCCAGGTTGCTGCCATCGACACCCGATTCTCCGGCAACGACAACCTCAACATCGGCTGGACACGGGATGCTTCCGACCTGAAATGTTTCCAGCACAACGTATCCCTCAATGGCTCGCCTTACATTGTAGATGCCGACCGGACTGAATTATGGGTCAATCTTGAAGGCAAAGATCTAATGGATGCATACGTGGTGGAATGCAACGGCGAGAGATTCTATAATCTTCCCAATCTTCTCAACGGCAACGACGGCTGGGATCCCAAACATCTGAATGAAAAAGTAGCCAAAGCGGAAGAGAAACTCGGCAGAAAACTGACCGGAATACCGGTGTCGCTGAGAATGAAAGCCGACAAAACAAGACTCTCTGCAAAAAACGACACCGCAAGAGTTGAAGTCACTCCGCTCCTCTGGGGCGGCTATCCAGCCGGTTATACAGAAAGGACCCTCTTCACTCCTGTCAACCCCACCCCAGAAACGGCTGAGAAAACCCTCAGACACACTTTGCCAAACGGACTGACCGCAAGCCTTACGTTCACTCTCGGTCCGCTTTTGCGCCATGCGCCGGCCTTCAAAAAGAAACCGCAGGTGAAATTTGACGCAGCCAACGGAGTATATTACGCCGACTACAAACTAAACGGCAAGGGCGACGACAGGTCGCTGATCTATTGGGCAAGAATTGTCGATGATGACTCAAAGACAAAGGCTTTCCTCCTGAAGAAAGCGGTTAAGGGCAACAAAAGCTTCTATCAGCCTACCGCCGGAGACTTCGGATGCAAACTGATGGCCATCGTGTTGCCAAAATTCCGGGATTCCGAACAGGGCGAGATGGTACTTTCCGATCCTATTGAAATCGATGATATTGAAGATATAAGAGAGGTTCCCGAATCAACGCTGCAAACCGACTTCTCTGATATTCCAATAATCGGAAAAAATTTCGGCCACACAGGCGTCTGGAACTTCGATGTCTATAAACCAATCGACACCAGCCATGTCACCAACTGGCAGGCCACTGATGGCCCGGGATGGTACTATGGCAAAGGTTATGATGCCTCCGTCAGCGATGGACTTGTGCAGAGTGCCAGAGGTGCGCGCCTCTCCTACGTGCCAACCCGCGATGCCTGCAAGAACATGAAAGCCGAGCTTACTGTGGAACCGGCCAAGATCGGCGGACAGGGTTTCGGAAGTGCAACTGCCCAATACATGGACATATGCCTGAAATTTGACCCCATTTCCCTCGACGGATATGCACTGCGCATCGAACGAACCCCAGACCACGACAAGGCGGTGAAATTTTCTATCGTCAGATACGATAAAGGCTCCACTTCCGTTATCAATGAGGGTGTGGTAAGCAACTGCTACCGCACTGCCTGCCATATAAAAGCTGAGATCAAAAATGGAATCTTCTATGCCACAGCACATACCGATGCTCCCGCCCAATCTGCCAAGGACGGTGTGGTGAGCAAGGTTGATATCTCGGCTCCCGTGGCGGATTCCGGTCTGACTGGTTTCTGCATCCAGCACACAGGCTCCACCGGTCCCTCCTCCACCCTCCTCAAAAACCTCTCCCTCGAATGGAATTAATCAATAAACCCAATAACAACACATCATGAGAAAGAACACGCTTATTCTGACTGCTGCCGCAATGATCTCATCAGCTTCGATGATGGCAGACGTGTCTAAGGCTTACGTCTCCGACCTCGGCAACGGCAAATACCAGAACCCAATCATCAATGCCGACTATTCCGACCCTGACGTGGTGCGTGTCGGCAATGACTACTATATGACCTCATCGAGTTTCGCCAACCTTCCGGCTCTTCAGATACTCCACTCCAACGACCTCGTCAACTGGACTATCGTAGGGGCTGTTGCCGACAAATACCCCGCACCTGAATTTGATGGTGTAAGCCACGGCAACGGTGTCTGGGCGCCGGCAATCCGTTACCACAACGGCATGTACTATGTGATGTATGGAGATCCGGACCGTGGCATTTATGTGGCCAAGACCGATGCCCCCCGCGGACGCTGGAGCGACCTCGAACTTATATATCCGGCTGTCGGTGTCATCGACCCCTGCCCTTTCTGGGATGAAGACGGAAAGGCCTATATTGCCCATGGATATGCAGGAAGCCGCGCCGGTGTGAAGAGCATTCTCGGTATGATTGAGATGAAACCGGACGCAAGCGGTGTCATTGGCATGGACCGGGTTATCTACGACGGTCATCTTGAGAATGAAACCATCGAAGGTGCCAAGATGTATAAACGAGGCGACTGGTACTACATCTTCTCCCCTGCCGGCGGCGTGGCTACCGGTTGGCAGGTAGTGATGCGTAGCAAGAGCCCCTGGGGGCCCTACGAGCAGCGCAACGTGATGGAACAGGGCGACACCGACATCAACGGTCCTCACCAGGGTGCCTGGATCGACACCCCCGACGGCAATGAAGACTGGTTTATCCATTTCCAGGACAAGGGTCCCTACGGACGTGTCATAAACCTCGAACCCATGAAATGGAAAGAGGATGGTTGGCCGGTTATAGGCGTTGACAAAGACGGCGACGGTCGTGGCATACCCGTACGCTCCTACAAGAAACCCAACGTCGGCAAGACATATCCGGTGGCTACTCCCCAAGACAGCGACGAATTTGACACCAACACCCTCGGTCAGCAATGGCAATGGAACGGCAATCCGCAGCCTCTGTGGTATTTCTGCGATGCCGAAAATTCAACTCTCCGTCTTTTCTCCCACAACACTCCCGAAGCAGCTACTCTCTATGATATGCCCAACGTGCTGATGCAGAAATTCCCCAATGAGAATTTCACTGCAACGGCAAAGGTGCAATTCTTCCCCCGCGTGAAAAATGGCAAGGTGGAAGTTGGCGAACGTGGCGGCCTATCCGTGATGGGCTATAACTTTGCGACCCTCGAATTCGAGAGCCGTGAGGATGGCATCTACCTCGTGCAGACCGATTGCGAGGATTGCAACAAGGGCAATACCGATGTGCATGAAAACGATGCCTTAAAACTCGACAACGGTGGTCCGCTATGGTTGCGTGCTGTGGTCAAAATGACCGGCAAGAAAACTCCTAAGGCCAAGGAAGACTACAAATGCGAGGTGACGTTCAAATATAGCCTCGACGGAAAGAAGTTTATTGATTTCGGCAAACCGATGAATGTGCGCGAAGGTCACTGGATTGGAGCCAAGGTTGGTGTATTCTGCGTTCGTCCGTGGAAGAGCAACGACAGCGGCTGGCTCGATGTGGATTCTTTCATCATCGACGAGTGAAACTGATTATCAATATATTCAACCTTAAACATCCGCTAATAACAAAAGTTATCCAAAATAAAAGTTATTTCATCTAATAATCAAGGTATTATAAATTTTTAAATTCCAAAAAGTTTTCCAAAATAAAATTTTTTGAAAACTTTTTGGAATTTTTGTTTGTAGTTTTAGATAAATTTTGTAATTTTGCATCCGGTATTCCAACCCTCTCCGACAACCCCTCTCCGACAACGAAAACCC
The DNA here is from genome assembly GCA_964388725.1 of uncultured Sangeribacter sp. Lineage (GTDB taxonomy): Bacteria > Bacteroidota > Bacteroidia > Bacteroidales > Muribaculaceae > Lepagella. The sequence goes on from CAYMBR010000032.1 coordinate 5,296, forward strand.
AAAACCCAAAACCCAAAACCGAGAAACGACTAACCCCCTAAACCAAACCCAATGATACAGATAGTGGAAAAACGCGACGGCCGCGTCGTGGGATACAACGAAGAGAAAATAAAGGCTGCAATCCGCAAGGCCATGATGATGACAGAGCAAGGAGAAGACGAAGCGCTCATCCAGCGCATCGCCGACCGAATTGGCATGACCGGGAAGGAACGCATGACAGTGGAGGAAATCCAGGACCGCGTGGAGATCGAACTCATGAAGTCTTCACGCAAGGATGTGGCAAGACGCTACATCGCCTACCGCGACAAACGCTCCGTGGCGCGGCGCGGCAAAACCCGCGATATCTTCCTCGAAATCATCGAGACAAAGAACAATGATGTCACACGCGAAAACGCCAACATGAACGCCGACACTCCGGCGGGCATGATGATGAAATTCGCTTCGGAAACCACAAAACCGTTTGTAGATGACTATCTTCTTGACCCCGAGGTGAAGCAGGCTGTTCGCAACAACTATATCCACATCCACGACAAGGACTACTACCCCACGAAAAGCCTTACCTGCGTGCAGCATCCCCTCGACCATCTGTTCGACAATGGGTTTGTGGCAGGACACGCTGAAAGCCGAGCCCCGAAGCGCATCGAGACTGCCGGAGTAATCGCTTGTATCTCTCTGGAGACTGCCCAGAATGAGATGCACGGCGGTCAGGCAATCCCTGCATTCGACTTCTATCTTGCTCCATTCGTGAGAATCACTTTCAAGGAGGAACTTAAAAACCTTGAAAACCTCACCGGAAAGGATCTCTCGACCTACTATGACCATGAAATTGACGACTATCTGAAGAAAGACCTCGATGGCCTTGAAGGCGACGAACGTCTGCTCCAGCACGCAATCAACCGCACCGTGAGCCGCGTTCACCAGTCGATGGAGGCCTTCATCCACAATATGAACACCATCCACTCACGCGGTGGCAACCAGGTGGTTTTCAGCAGTATCAATTATGGCACTGATACTTCTGCCGAAGGCCGGTGTATCATCCGCGAGATACTCAACTGCACCTACGAGGGTGTCGGCAACGGTGCCACTGCCATCTTCCCAATCCAGATTTGGAAGAAGAAACGCGGTGTTAGCTACCTCCCTGAAGACCGCAACTACGACCTCTATCGCCTTGCATGCAAGGTTGCGGCACGCCGTTTCTTCCCCAACTTCCTCAATCTCGACGCCACCTACAACCAGCACGAGCTATGGCGTGCCGACGACCCACGCCGCTTCGAATATGAGGTGGCAACAATGGGATGCCGCACAAGGGTATTTGAAAACCGTTTCGGAAAGAAAACTTCCGTAGGACGCGGCAATATCTCTTTCACCACCATCAACATCGTGCGCCTGGCCATCGAATGTATGAATATCCAAAATCAGGAGGAGCGAATCAACCGCTTCTTCGAGCGGCTCGAGGATGTACTGGAAATCACCGCCAAGCAGCTCGACGACCGTTTCCAGTTCCAGAAGACTGCCCTTGCCAAGCAGTTCCCCTTCGTCATGAGCACGCTCTGGATTGGTGGCGACAAACTCGACCCCAACGAGACCATAGAAAGCGTGATCAACCAGGGCACTCTCGGAATCGGCTTCATCGGTCTTGCCGAATGTCTCATTGCGCTCACAGGCAAGCACCATGGCGAGAGTGAGGAGTCGCAACAGCTCGGTCTGCGCATCGTCAAATACATGCGCTCCAAGGTCAATGAGTTCTGCGAGCGCTATCAGCACAATTTCTCAGTACTTGCCACCCCGGCAGAAGGCCTTAGCGGACGTTTCACGAAGATTGACCGCAAGACTTTCGGCGTAATACCCGGAGTGACCGACAAGGACTACTATACCAACTCAAACCATGTGCCGGTATATTACCACTGTTCGCCACGCCACAAGGCAAAGATTGAAGCTCCCTACCACGAACTAACCGGCGGCGGACACATCTTCTATGTGGAAATCGACGGCGACGCCACCCACAATGAGGAGTGCATCATGCAGATTGTCGATATGCTTGACAAGTACAACATGGGTTATGGATCTGTCAACCACAACCGCAACCACTGCCCCAAGTGCGGCTATGAGAATGCTGAGAAAGACGTGACCCACTGCCCGAAATGTGGCACAAAGTTCGAGACTATCCAGCGCATCACCGGCTACCTTGTCGGCACCACCGACCGATGGAACTCCGGCAAGCTCGCCGAACTCAAAGACCGAGTTGTACATAAATAATTGAGAATTGAGAATTAAAGTCAATTATGACTGATTCGGAAAATATCACTTTCAGAGTGCTTGACATAGTGCGTGGCACTACAGTTGACGGTCCGGGGTTCCGGACCGCCATCTATTTTGCCGGGTGCAGCCATCACTGTCCCGGCTGCCACAACCCTCAGTCGTGGGATTTCTATGCCGGCACGGAAATGACTCTTGATGAGATAATGCAGGTGGTCAGGGATGAAGACTTTGACGTAACCCTCACCGGTGGCGACCCAATGTATCAGCCGGAGAAAATTGCCGTTCTTGCGAAAGCTATCAAGGAGGCAGGCCATACTGTCTGGTTATACACCGGTTTCACAATTGACGACATCCGCGCTTCTGAGTGTATGACGCAGGTTCTACCCAATCTTGATGCAATTGTCGATGGACCTTTCATCGAATCCTTGCGCGACACGGATCTCCTCTTCCGTGGCTCCTCCAACCAGCGCATCATAAGAAACCATGAGTTTTAGCCCACACATCACCTGTTTTTATTTTGTTTGTTTTGTTTTGGCACAAAATTTGTTAAACCCAATTATAATCATTAATTTTGTAGTCTAAAACACATCACTGTACATGGGATTTTTCAATAAACTGTTTTCCAAAGAGAAAAAAGAGCAACTCGATTCGGGGCTCGAAAAGACAAAACAAGGTGTATGGGACAAAATTGCCCGCGCCGTAGCCGGCAAATCCAAAGTTGACGATGAAGTCCTCGACAACCTTGAAGAAGTGTTTATCACCTCCGACATGGGGGTCGATACCTCCTTGAAAATCATCGAACGTCTTGAAGAAAGAGTGGCACGCGACAAATATGTCAATTCCTCCGAACTCAACAATATCCTTTGCGAAGAAATCACCGATATGCTTTCAAAACCATCCAATGAGGAAGATGGTCTCGGCGATTTCGAAGTTCCGGAAGACAAAAAGCCTTACGTGATTATGGTGGTTGGTGTCAATGGTGTTGGCAAGACCACCACTATTGGCAAACTTGCCCATCAATACAAGCAGGCCGGAAATAAGGTTGTGCTCGGAGCTGCCGACACTTTCCGTGCTGCCGCCATTGAACAGCTCGACATCTGGGGCGAACGTGTCGGTGTGCCGGTTGTAAAGCAGAAGATGGGGAGCGACCCAGCTGCTGTGGCTTTCGACACCCTCAGCAGAGCAAAAGCCCATGGAGACGATGTCGTCATCATAGACACTGCCGGACGACTTCACAACAAGAAAGGACTCATGGATGAGTTGACCAAAATAAAGAATGTGATACATAAAGCGGTGCCAGACGCTCCACAGGAAATCCTGCTTGTGCTCGACGGAAGCACCGGCCAGAACGCCTTCGAACAGGCCCGCCAATTTGCGGCGGCTACTGAAGTCAACGCCCTCGCAATCACCAAGCTCGATGGCACTGCCAAGGGAGGCGTGGTCATTGGCATCAGCGACCAGCTTAAAATTCCGGTGAAATATATCGGAATTGGCGAAAAGATGGAGGACCTTCAGATTTTCCACAGCGACGAGTTCGTCAAATCCCTCTTTGGCAACGCTACCACGAAATAATCTTGAATTTTGAATTTTGAATTTTGAATTTTGAAAGTTCAGATTCGATGAAAAAGATGAGAAAAGGAGAGATTGATGTCATTTCCATGGGTTGCAGCAAGAATCTCATCGACAGCGAGAGATTACTGCGCCGGCTCGCCGAAAAGGGATATAAGGTAAGCCATGACCCCGATATGCCTTCCGGCGAATGGGTGGTGGTAAATACCTGCGGTTTCATACAGGATGCAAAGGAAGAATCCATTGACCTTATCCTTCAACTTGGACAACTAAAGAAGAAGCGGAAGATTGGCAAAATTGCCGTGATGGGTTGTCTTTCCCAACGCTACATGGACGACCTGAAGTCTGAAATGCCGGAGGTTGATATCTGGTATGGCAAATACGACTGGAAATCCTTTATCGACACCCTTCCCGACAGAAAAGAGGAAGTGATATTGCCCAAAGACTGGGAAAGAACCCTCACAACCCCACCCTATAGCGCATATCTCAAGATATCAGAAGGTTGCAACCGTTTTTGCGCCTTCTGCGCAATCCCCATCATCACCGGCCGCCACACTTCGCGTCCTATAGAGGAAATACTCGAAGAAGTAAAAGATTTGGTAGGCAAAGGAGTGAAGGAATTCAATGTCATTGCCCAGGATCTCAGCAGCTACGGCACTGACCTCTATGGATGTCATGCCCTTGCCGAACTAATCGACAAGATGGCCGACATTGAGGGAGTGGAATGGATACGCCTTCACTATGCGTATCCTTCTGATTTCCCCTCGGATATTCTTGATGTCATGGCGAGGCGCGACAACGTGTGCAAATATATCGACATCGCCCTTCAGCACATAGCAGATCCTGTATTAAAAAACATGCGTCGGCATATAGATGCCAATAAGACACGCCAACTTCTTGCCGAAATGAGAAAAAGAGTACCGGGATTGAAAATCCGCACCACACTTATGGTCGGTTTCCCGGGTGAAGGAGACGATGAATTCCGCCAGTTGCTTGAATTTGTAAAGGAAGAACGATTTGAGCGAATGGGTGCTTTTGCATATAGCGAGGAAGACGACACCTGGGCGGCAAAAAATCTTGGAGATGACATTCCGGAAGATGTAAAACAGCAGCGTCTCGACACTTTGATGGCGATTCAGGAGGAGATTTCCCTTAAGCGGAATGATGAAATGATCGGCCAGACAGTGAAAGTGCTCGTCGACCGGATGGAGGGTGACACCCGAATCGGACGTACACAATGGGATTCTCCTGAGGTTGATCCGGAAGTATATGTGTCTGGTTCTGACGCTGAACCGGGCGATTTCATAAATGTAAAAATCACGGGAGCGGAGTCCTTTGAATTGTTCGGTGAATTGGTTTAAGTATCGGCTGCCAAATGGCAATGAAATAATCAGCGGTGCATCCGACCGGTTACTCGACGGGATGCACGATGGCTTTGTCATATCCCCGTTTTATGGCAAAGGCAAAGTTATCATGACCATCCCGACCGACTTTATTCCTTCCGATGACTTGTTTATTCCGGAAAAATCAGCTATTCCTCCCACTACCCCGAAGAAAGATTATGTCCGCGAAGTAGCTGAGATTATGCGACGCCTTTCCGCAAGAAAAGGTAAAACTGTAGCCGCAAGGGTCATTAGGGTTGATGAGGAAATAGACCTGAATGCCACTTTTGATAAACTGTGTCTCTCATATCTCGATGCCTTTGTCTTCATGTTTTCGTCGTCAAAAACCGGAACATGGCTTGGTGCATCTCCTGAACTTTTGATTCATCGGCATGGCTCTTCCATTGCCACAGTCGCATTAGCGGGAACACGTCCCGCCAATAGTGTTGGGGATTGGGACTGCAAGAATATTGAGGAGCAGGAAATGGTGGCCGAATATTTGCGCCGAATTTTGCTGAAACACTGCGGCAAGATAGATTCCGAAACCACTTTCACGCGCCAGGCAGGTGAAATCGAACATATATCCACCGTTATGTGGTCTGATCTTAAAGTCGAGAATCCCGCCAACAATCGGATGATTATGGAGTCGTTGGCATCTCTGCTTGGAGATATGGCCCCGACACCGGCACTTTGCGGCTATTATCGCACCCAATCCATGAATCTTATTCGGGAAACCGAAACCTTCGACCGCGAGATGTATGGTGGCTTTTGCGGACCAAACTGTTATGAATCCGAGACAGATCTCTATGTCATAGTCCGATCTGCCAAATGTAATGACAATGGTGTTGCGGTCTTCGTTGGTGGTGGAATAACGCGGCTCAGCGATGTAGAATCAGAATGGCATGAAACTGAAATGAAATCAAAAACAATAATAAACTGTATAAAATCAAATGACAAATGAAACTCAGAAGTTTACTTTTGGTTGCAGCTGCCTCTTCTTTCGTGGGTATGCAGGCCGACCATCTTAAGAGTCTCGACCCAAAGGGTATCGACCCGAACACTCCGGCCACGGAGGATTTTTATCTCCATGTCAACAAGGGATGGATGGATTCGCATCCTCTCACCCCGGAATATTCCCGCTATGGTGCCTTCAACATCCTCAACGATTCAAGCAACAACCGTGTGCGTCGCATAGTGACCGGTCTTGCCGAAACCAATCCCCAGCCCGGCACTAATGCCTACAAAATCAGCACCCTCTATCAGCAGGGAATGGACTCAATCGGTCGCAACCAACTTGGAGCCGCCCCCATCAAACCTTTGCTTGCCAAAATCGAAGGCACAACACCCGACGGTATGACCGACCTTATGCTCTGGATGCAGAAAAACTACAGCAGCCCACTCTTCTCCGGCGGTCCGCAGGAAGACCTCGCCAACTCCCAGGTGTATGCCATGTATCTCGGCAGCAATAGCCTCGGGCTTGGCGACCGCGACTACTATCTGGAAAATGACAAACGCAACAAAGAAGTGCGCGAGGCTTACCAGAAACTGATTGAAAAATACATGACTCTCGCCGGTTATTCAAAGAAGGATGCAAAGAGAATCGTGAAGAGCGTGATGAAGATTGAGACAGCTCTCGCCGACTCCGCCCTTACCCGAGAGGAAAGCCGCAACATACCGGCTCTCTATAATCCTTATAGCTACGACGATGTGAAGGCCACCTGGACCGACCTCCCCTTAGACCGTTTCTTCAAGGAGACTATGGATATCGATGCCCCTGAGATTATCATCGTGACAGAACCTAAATCGCTTAACGCTGCCAACAAACTTGCCGGTGAACTTACCGACCGTGAGCTCAAAGACTATTATGCATGGCTTCTCGTTGACGACTATGGCTCCTACCTGAGCGACGACTTTGCTGATGCCGCTTTCGAATTCAATAAGGTCATGAGCGGAGTTCAGCAGCAGCGTCCCCGCTGGAAGAAAGCCCTCGGAGTGACTGAAGGTTTCCTTGGAGAGGCTATCGGCGAACTCTACGTGGATCAGTATTTTCCGCAGAGCAGCAAGGACTATATGATTGGCCTTGTCGAGAATCTTCGCAACGCACTCGGCAAACACATCATCCACCTCGAATGGATGAGCGACGACACCAAGGTTCAGGCACTCAAGAAACTCAACAAGTTCACAGTGAAGATTGGCTATCCCGACAAGTGGAAAGATTATTCAGAACTCAATATCGACCCCAACCTCAGTTATGCCGAAAACGTTCAGAATGCAAGGATGTGGGCTCAGAACGAGTATCTTAAGAAGTGGGGCAAGCCTGTAGACCGCACTGAATGGGGAATGACACCCCAGACCATCAATGCCTACTACAACCCTCTCAACAATGAGATTGTGTTCCCGGCAGGTATTCTCCAGGCTCCTTTCTTCGATCCGGAGGCAAGTGATGCTGAAAACTATGGTGGCATTGGTGTGGTGATTGGTCACGAAATGACCCACGGTTTCGACGACCAGGGTTGCAACTTTGACGCTGACGGAAATATGGTCAACTGGTGGCAACCGGAAGATGCCGAACAGTTCGCAAAACTCACCCAAGGTCTTGTCGACCAGTTCAATGCAGTAGAAGTACTTCCCGGTCTTAATGCAAACGGTGCATATACTCTTGGCGAGAACATTGCCGACCAGGGTGGCCTGCGCGTTGCCATGACAGCATTCCTCGACAGCCAGAAGAAAAAAGGTGTGGATGTGGAAAGCGAGGATGCTCTCATCGAGGGTCTTACTCCTGCGCAGGTGTTCTATATGAATTATGCCAATCTTTGGGCACAGAACATACGCGAGGCTGAAATGCGCAACCTTACTACCGGCGACGTACACTCACTCGGTGAAAACCGCGTGAACGTGACTCTGAAAAACATCCAGCCCTTTATGGATGCTTTCGGAATCAAGGCGGGCAACAAGATGTTCCGTCCCACCAAGGAAATGGTAGTCATCTGGTAATTTTATTTGCTACATTGGAAAATTATCACTAAATTTGCAGTGAAAATAGCCGCCTCCCCATCGAGGCACAAAACTATAATATCAAATCATGAGCAATACCCTTCCGCCTATCAAAGTATTTGCCGGCACCAAGAGCCATTATCTTGGTGAAGGCATCTGCAAATACCTGCGCATAGAACTTGGCAAGATGAACATTGAGCATTTTGCCGACGGCGAATTCGAGGTGTGCTTCGACGAGTCAATCCGCGGAGCTGAAGTTTATCTCGTGCAGTCAACTTTCCCCAACAGCGACAATCTCATGGAGTTGCTTCTGATGATTGATGCCGCCAAACGCGCATCGGCAGCAAGCATCAACGCAGTGATACCATATTTCGGCTGGGCCCGCCAGGACCGCAAGGACAAACCGAGAGTTTCGATTGCTGCAAAACTTGTGGCCGATCTTCTCAGCGTTGCCGGCATCGACCGTCTGATCACGATGGATCTTCATGCCGACCAGATTCAGGGATTCTTCAATGTGCCGGTGGATCATCTTTATGCTTCCTCTGTCTTTATCCCCTATCTCGAGAGTCTGCACATTGAGGATCTTGTAATCGCCTCCCCCGACGTAGGCGGTGCAAAACGCGCCAACTCCTATGCCAAATACTTCGATGTGCCCCTTGTGCTTTGCCACAAGCAGAGAGCAAAGGCCAACGTAGTGGCCAAGATGCAGGTGATTGGCGACGTGAAGGGCAAAAATGTAGTGCTTGTCGACGACATTGTCGACACTGCCGGCACAATCACCAAGGCTTGCGACCTAATGCTTGCCGAAGGTGCAAATTCCGTAAGGGCTCTTACCACCCACCCGGTGATGAGCGACCCCGCCACAGAAAGAGTCATGTCAAGTGGTCTTTCCGAAATCATCTTCACCGACTCGATCCCCTACCACAAGGATAACCCCAAGGCTACGATTTTGACTATCACCCAACTCTTTGCCGACACTATCCGTCGCATCCACAACAACCAGTCAATCTCCAGCCAATACCTCTTCAAACCCTAAGAATAAGCAATCCTAAGAATAAACATTAAAGGGGGTCGCAATCGGCGACCCCCTTTTATTTGACTCTCAACTCCTGACTCCTGACTCTCACCCCTTAACCCTTAAAACAGCAGCATCCTTGGGATTAAGGAATACATGCGTTTCCTTGTCGGGATGCAGATTAAGGAAAACACTTCGGTCGCAGAGCAAATCGTCGGCCACTATGTTGCCTTGCGGAAGTTTTGCCATCTCATACGCAAGCCGTGGTATCCTGACGTTAACATCAGCAGCCACCGTATCGAAATTGGCAATTATCAGAATCACAGAGTCCGGCGTATATCGCAGGAATGCGAAATGGCGATGGGGATTGAATCCGGGATGCTGAAGATTGACATACATAAGGTCGAAGAAATCTCCTTCGCGCAATGCCGGTTCCGTATTGCACATGGTCAATGTCTTGCGATAGATATTTCGCAGCCACTTCTCCTGCAGCGAGAGATTCTTTTCAGTTGGATTGCCATTGTTCCACCATCTTCTCAACGTGTCGTAGCTCCAATAGTCGAAGATTGTGCTCCGGTCGTTGTCTCCGGCAAAACCCTCGTTGTCTCTTGCCGATTCTCCAAGTTCTTGACCATAATAAATCATGAATGGACCTTTAGACATCATTGCGCTTACGACCAACGATGGAAGCACCCTCGCCGGATTTCCTGCATAAGCCTTTGATCCAAAACGCACTTCATCATGATTCTCAAGGAAATTGAGCATAGAGTCGCCAATACCATCCACAGTCTGCCAAGCTCCCGTCAGACGTGCTGACGAATGATTGTGGATTTCAATGCCAACGAGGGTATCATAAAGATTCACCTTGTCGTAAAGATAGTCGAAACAGCCATAATCAAGGAATGGGCGATATTGCGCCACGTCGTAGATCTCACCGATAAATGTAATGCCGGGATAATCTTTCTTTACCTGGGGTATGACCCAGTTCCAAAATGGCAGAGGCACCATAAAGCACATGTCGCAGCGAAAACCGTCGACTCCCTTTGATGCCCAGAATCTCAAGATAGACAGCATCTTGAGCCATGTGTCAGGTACAGGATAGAAATGATCCGACCAGTCACCGTAGTCGTGGCCATAGTTTAGTTTCACCGTCTCATACCAGTCGTTTTTTCCGCAGAATGCCGTGAAACAGTCATTACCAGTTGCTTTTGCCGGAAATTCTATGTAGGGGCTGTCGCCTTCGGCGTCAAGCGGAAATTTTGGCGAAAACTGCTGGAATGGAATGTAGTAATAGTTGTTTGTCGGTGAAAATCCCATTGTGATATCGTCGTCCACGCCAAAATCCTTGACTCCGGAGGGAGCAGAATCCGAGTGATAGACCCTTGCCGTGTGGTTTGGCACAAAGTCAATGATCACCTTCATCTCCTGACTGTGGATTCTCTTCACGCAGTTCTCAAATTCCTTCATCCTGTCGGGAACACTCTTCGCGATTGCCGGGTCAATGTCGTAGTAGTCTTTGATTGCGTAGGGACTACCAGCTTCACCTTTCACCACATTGGGATTGTCATTCGGGATGCCAAACTGTGTATAATCGGTCTTGGTGGCGTGTTCAATCACTCCGGTAAGCCAAATGCAATTGACTCCAAGTTCTTTGATAGCCTTTAGCCCTTTTTGAGTAAGGTCGCTGAGCTTGCCCGAGCCGTTGCGCTCCAGTGTCCCCCATGGTATTGGATCGGTAGTGGTATTGCTGAAGATTCGGGGAAACATCTGGTAAATAATTAATCTTTCCATTTCGTATGTTGTTAGGTTTTCGGTTGTCGGTTTTCGGTTTTCGGTTTTCGGTTTTCGGATTTATGTTTTTAGGAGGTCAGGGGTTTGGCGAGAATGCGGCAGGCCGTTTCATATCCGAGCTGGACGGAACGGTCGAATTTTGAAATGTCGAACGTGCCTATCTCATGCGCTCCCTTCAGATTTATCAATACATCGCAAAGTTTCGCATCTTCCACCATGTTTGTCTTAGACATCAGATGATATGTGCGCAATGCTATCTCCAGCATATTGTGTTTGAGAGGGTTTTCCCATACCGGGTTGAGTGGCGAACAATTGATGCCGTAGAGCGTCTTGCAATATTTTCTCACTGCCCATGCCGGAAGGTTGCGAAGCACTCCTCCATCCACAAAGATGCCATCGTTGATTTTCACAGGCTCAAATGCTATGGGAATTGAACAGGAAGCCATCACCCTTGGTGCGATTTCTCCCTTCCCCCACCCTATTGACTTGCAATGCTGGAAATCAGTGGCGCAGACTATTGTAGGGATCTCCAATTCCTCAAGATACCTCACAGGCAACCAGGATTCCAACAGTTTGCCAAATTTGTCGATTCTCATCAAGGAGTTGTCTGGCACTTTCCAGGATGCGAATGCCGAAATCTTTGACATGTCCTTGAAACACTTGGACATGTCGTCGGGCGACATTCCGGATCCATACATGACGGCGGCCACACTTCCGGCTGAAACACCCGACATTACGTTGGGCCTTATACCAAATTGCTCAAGTGCTTTGAGAACTCCAATGTGTGAAAAACCGCGTGCGCCCCCACCACTGAAGGCATAACCTACAGAGTTGGAAGCCAATCCTATTTTCTCAAGTATTCGGTCAATGCTCCAAATCATAAGTTTAGCGTGTTAAGACGGTGTCGCGATGTTGCACATCCGTCGGGTTGATATCAACAGGCAATGTTGACGTGGAATCTTTCTCTTCTTTATCAAATAACAAATCAACTTCTGAAATGGGCGATTTTTTCTTGCCCAAATTGAAAAGGTGGTTGAATTCCCGGCGGAACACGATGCCTACTCCTTGAGTGGTCAGCGCACTGCGCAGATAATAGTTCTGGTCATTGAAGTGATTATAGGCCTTCAAGCGCAGATTGCCGGTTTTGTTGAGAAGATACTCTATGTCGAAATCGCCCACAAATTGGGTGTTGCTTGTCTGCTTGTCGCGGTATCCGAAGTTGCCGTTGATCAGCAACCGGTTGTTGAGAAGCCTCGATGAGAGGGCAAGGTCGAATTCCATGTCGGAGAAATCTCCCTTGTCGCTGCGGAACGACGGTGCGACACTGAGTTTGTCGGTCATGTTGCTCAGTATATTGCTCAGCTGGGAGGAGATGGTGGAAGATGCCATGCTCGACCATTCGGCACCCGAGTTGCTTGTACCACCGGTATATTCCTGGGTATAGAACCTGTTGAGTGCAAGCAGATATATAATCTGGCGGCTCATCATGTCGTTGGTCGAGACGATGCTCTTCACTTTTCTCTCCACGTCTGATGTCAGAGTGGGAAGTTCGATGTCAAAATCTATGTCGGGGTGAGTCATCGGGCCATCCACAAGCAGGATCGCATCCACCGGCACGTTGGTGCGGTTCAACTCCTTGTCTTGAGCAAAACTTTGGTCAAGGTCAGTCAGGTTGGTATTGACCCTATAGGTGGCGGCAATGTCGAGGATGGCATTCATGGGGTCGCCGTCAAACTTTATGCTGCTGCCCTGCTTGATATTGAAGTTCTTTATGATGATGTCCTGCAGAGTGAAATAATAGTTTCCTTCGTCAAGGACATAGGTGCCGATCATCCTGAGGTCGTCTGATGCCATGTTGTAGTCCATCTGAAGAGAGCCCTGGCCTCGGGCGGTTATCTTGTCGCCTGCTTTCGGGTCCATCACGAGTGTGAGAAGCGCATCATTGGTCACAGTGCCTTTAAGCGACAGGACCACATTGGAACTTCCCTCATCGGCAGCATTCACCTGGCGCATAAACTGGTGCAGATAGTCGGGAATACTGTCGTTGGCCAAAGATTCCCTCTCTTCTTTGCGCTTGTCGGTAAATGATAGAAATGTATAGCTGCCGGTCTCCTCGGCATCGCTGATTATGTAGTAAAACCGTGAGTTTTCCTCGGTGGTCATGTTCATGTCTATGTCCACAATACCCGGTTTTCCGGATATTTGTCCGTTGCCGGAGGCATATATCGTCCCATACCAGAGAGGATTCATCTTTTCGTTGGTGTCATAGCATAGCAAAGACTTCGCATCCTTGATCTTGAAGTTGAATTCCGGATCGTGGAAATACCGGTGTCGGAGCCAGCCGTTCAATTCCGCCGTGTGTCCTTCGGTGTCGTAAAGCGTAAGCGGAGGGACATCAATCAGTCCCTTTCCCATAAATACCGAGTCCCCTCCGGCATGATACCAGGTATTGGTGAAATCTATTTTCATTGAAATGGTATCGGCCCTGAGTTTGCCCATGAGGTCGATATCGCTGAAGGTGCCGTAGAGTTTGCATTTTCCTGATCCTTTCCCCCTGAGGTCAGAGCAGAAAGCCTGCATAAATGGCTTCATAAATTGAAGATTAACCTTGTTGGCATCGAAGGCGAAACTCAGCGAGTCTCTCGTCACCCATATTCCGCCATCCACGCTTGCGAGCCTTTCGCGGGTGAGCGGATCTGTGATCACCGCATATATGCCTACTTCCTGCTGCTCAGGATAGTAGGAGGCAGCGAGCTCGCCATTGCCGAGAACAGCCCCATTATAACTCAGACTCTTTACTCTCAAAGATTTGGTGTGAGCCTCCGGGGTATTCGTAAGCAATTGCCGCCCCACTACCTCACCGGTAGCCATTCCGCCGAAGGTCACATAGTTTATATTCAATATATTGAATATATAATCAAGGTCTATGTCGTTGAGTTTCACACGAAGAAGGTCTTCAGCACTTTCCGATGCGGTTCCATCTATCCTGACATATTGATTGCCATGCTCAATCAGGAAATTATTCACAGCTATTGTCTTGCCATAATAGTCTATCTTGCCGTTAGCCACATTCCAGATTGTCTCTTTAATCGCTAAGCTTGAGGGAATTATATCTACGTGTACCGATAGATCTTCACGTCCCGTCAGCGGATTTGGAATCATACCAAAGGCAGCTGCCATCGACACGTTGCCCTTGAGACTGCTCTTCATAGTGGGATTGAGCGCAGCATTGACATTAAGATTGTCGTGCACTCCTAAGAGATCGAGGGCTATCTGCACATCACCTTTCTTGGCAGGGAATATTAAACCCAATTCCATTTTGGCCATGCCAAGGAAGGAATCGAGCGAGAGATCAAGACTCGTGTCGCGGATGAGTTTGTCCTTTCCCTGGCGGATATGGGGAGTGGAAAGGGAAAGACCCAATTTCCCTCTGCCGGAGTCCATATATCCTTTGATGGGTATTTCAGTCAGCGGACAGACGGGAGTTGAAAGGTAGTCGTATAAATCCTGGATTCCCTTCACCTCTATGTCGAAATTGAAGTTGTTGATTGGCATAGTCTGGGTCAAAAACCTGCTTTCGGGCAAAATCAGGGATGGGAAAATGACTGAAATGATCTGTTTCGCCTCCGGTGCTATGGCCTTTGGATGTATCACCCCTTCTACCCTTGCATCGACCCAGTCGCTTTTTAGAGCCACGAGACGCTTGCCATACGCGGCTGTGTCACCCACTATTCCGGTGTTGTCGATATTGAGGGAAAGTTTGTCGAGATGCAGTTCCTTTCCCTCGGAATTCCTTATGTTGAAACCAGACAGATGAAGGGATCCTGTCAAATTGTCTGCGTTATTTCCCGATGTATGGACCTCTATCTGCACTCCGACAGTGCTGTCGGCAAATTTTCCCTTTAATCCGAGGATTTCCGTATTTATGCGTGCCAAATCAGCGAATGCGTCAAGTGTAGAATTAGCACCATTTATGCTCAGGTCACCATCGATGTCAAATTTCAAATCATCATCGGCGGAACTAAACTCCGCGTGGACATTATTGCCTGATTTCTTTACGTATGCATCAATTCCGGAAAAATCCTTCCCTCCAAGCGATAAATATTCTGCCGACAATTCGACCAGACCTTCTGCGTTTTTGTCGAAACCGGCAATTTCGGCCCTTACAGAGAATGTGCTTTTGCCGATTAAATCGGTAGAAAACAATTGTCCGAAGTCAATGTCGACTCCTTCAATGGAGGCCGCCACCTGTGGCTTTTTGCTTTTGATGGCTAATGCCTCTCCCTCTAAGTTCACCGCTCCGAGGTCGGTCAATATTTCTCCTTCCACTTCAATTTGGTCAGAATCCCTGACGGTGCCTTTCAGGTTGAGCGATAGGTCGCCGGCCTTTTCCATCTTATCTCTAAGCGTGTCGGAAACTTTTGGAATGGCAAATGCCATGGAATTTACAAGATTTGCCGAGATGCGTGCCGTCAAACTTTTAAGATTGAGGTTGATACTGTCTTTCTTATTGATTCCGTCTGCATCGCATACTAATGTCAGGAATGAGTTGGTGCTTTTGTTTTGCAGGTTAAAGGCATCTATCTTGACATTCTTTTTGTCGAATGTAGCGGCTATGTCAATATTCCATGGAGTGTTGAACTGCGAAAGAAGGGGCTCAAATTCTCTGAAATCCGAAGGGGTCACAAATCCTTCCACGCTGGCACTGACAGGTTGGTCAATCCCCATCGTCATGGTGAAGTCATCTACTTGCAGGGATGTGTTGGTAAGATTCAAAATTAAATTCCTGACATTAAGTTCGTCAGTAGCGTTGTCGCCATCTCCTTTTGCATAGGTGATATCAGCGGCAAGCCTGCTGATTGACAATCCCGGTGAAAGAGTACCGCTCATATTCCTGATGTCAAACTGGAAAAGGTCGTTTCTCATCGTTGGGATGCTGAGATCCATTCGCAGATTGCTGAGGGAGAGGGTGGAAAACTTTTTTAGCCGGCCTTCTTCATCGGTCATCCAAGGTCTCGAAAACTGTGCTTCTGACTCTCTGACCACAATGTTGCGAAGACGCAGGTCAAACTTTGTTGGAGGTTTTGTCTTGTCCTTAGGGGAGAGTGCATCGATTAGAAACTGGATATTCAGAGGCTCGTTCTTCTCGTTTTGCCGGATGTCGGCGGCGAGACCAATGATCTCGGCATAGTTTAAGACAACCTTTCGCTCAAAGAAGAGACAGCCAAGGTCTATTCCGGCAGCAACTTTGTTTATTTCCACCACCTTTCCCCCTTCCGGCGACCTTAGCGAGACTCCCTTTAGCACCAGCTCGCTGAATGGCTGGAAGGAGAGTTGCTCTATGTATAGGTTTCCCCCTAACAGTGGCGACAATTCCTCGCAGGCAGTATTTTTAATTTTCTCCTGCACCGAGGGAAGCGACAGAAGCACATAAAGGCCAACATATATGGCCAAAACAAGCATAATCACGGATATGACTATGCTTCGGACCATTTTATATATAGGCTTTATTGCGTTCATTATCACCAAGATGTCTTGTTGTCGCGTTGACTGTTGCGTTAGCAACAGTACATATAACTTACAAAAGTAATAAAAATTTTTGAGATTTCTCTCCTTTTCTCCCTCTTTTCCCACAGTTTCCCACAGCAGTTGGCTGTTTCAATAAAATTTCGTAATTTTGCAGAAGTTGAGTTTGCGAAACTTAAAAAAGCACTTTTATGGTCAGAAAACCCAACTGCAATAAAATTCTACGAGCGACTTGGCCTTCGCCCCTACAAGTTTGCCATGGAGCAACGCCTATAATAGCAACTTTTGAAGGGTCTTGGTCAGTTGGAGTGGTGGGTGTAGGCTCCATGTGGATGGAGATGATGGTGTCCTTGCCAAACTCTTTGCGCAGATGCCGCTCAGCTTCGCTGACCTTGCAGTGTGCATCCCGGAGGGTCATCGAGCCATCCATCTTTGCCACAAGGTCGATCACAATGTTGTTGCCAACGCGCCTTGTGCAAAGGTTTACGACATGGCTGATACCATCTACATTTCTGACTATTTCTCGTATTCAGTGAGGAGATGGCATCACTCCTATGGTGCCCACGGGTTCTTGCGGCCCGTGGATTGCCAAAAGTGGGGTGTAAATCTAAAAAAGTAGGGAGAAAATAACATAAAGTAGGGAGAAAATCGTTATCTTTGCAGAAAAATTTGCAATATGAAGACTGAACTTGAAGAATTAGTTGAGAAATACCGCGCTCTTGGCATAGACCGTCAATTGGACTATGACAAGTTTTATCTATATTTAATAATCACTCACTCTACTGCGATAGAAGGCTCTACAATTACTGAATTGGAGAATCAGATCATGTTTGATAGTGGCATTGCATTGAAGGGCAAGAGTCTTATTGAACAAAATATGAATCTTGATTTGAAAGTTGCCTATGAACGAACATTGATATTTGCCCGAAATCATTCAGATGTGACAATTCAACGACTTAAGGAATTGTCGGCATTAACAATGAAGAATACCGGATCAGAATATCACGCTGTTTTGGGAGACTTCTCTTCAGCCAATGGTGATTTAAGGTTGCTTAATGTTACTGCCGGAGTCGGAGGAAAATCCTACATGAGTTTCAACAAAGTTCCCACAAAGTTGGAAGAGTTGTGCAAGGTCCTGAATGAGCAGCGCATGGGTGCTTCGCGAATGTCGATACAACAACTCTACGACTTGAGTTTTGATGCCCACTTCAATCTCGTCACCATACACCCATGGGCAGATGGAAATGGCAGAATGGCTCGGTTATTGATGAACTGGTTGCAATTTGAAAATGGTTTAATTCCATCTTGCATTTATGCCGATGACAAGGAGGATTATATCAAAGCATTGGTGGAAGCTCGTGAGAAAGATGATTTGTCAGTATTCCGAGACTTCATGACTCAGACAATGATTCGGCATCTTACCATTGAAGTCAACAATTTCAAGGAATCCATTGATAAAGATTTACCAATTGCAGCGTCAGAAAAGCAAAAGACTGAAAAAAACCTGCCCCAAGCTTAGTATGGAATATGCGGCTTTAGCCGCATGACCTTGGTAACCAGCCCCGGAGGGGCTGCCCTATCCCACCATTTATTCATCGGCAAACCCTAATCCCTAATAATTTTGATAAAACGGACCAAATTCCTTTGTTATCTTCCGAAAAATTTGTAATTTTGTATCTGTCAATAAACTTACTCTACTTTAGGTTTTAAAACAATAACAGAATGGATGGGGAGTTTTGACTTCAACGCTAATGTCAGCTTTCACCAACGAAAGGCGCGGATGGATGCGGATTGAGGTCAAATCTTTGCTATCCATAATGTTATATTTTATCTTATTGACAAAAGTCTAAATACTAAACTTTAGTAACCTTATAAACTCATAAACTTCATTTTTGCAAGCGAAAACTGAATGCAATAAAATGGATAATCCAAATCTTTACATAATAGCAGGCTGCAACGGAGCCGGCAAGACGACTGCCTCCATGACAGTGCTTCCTGACGTATTGCAATGTGAGGAGTTTGTGAATGCCGATGAGATTGCGAAAGGATTATCACCCTTTCATCCAGAGGAAATGGCAATTGAAGCCGGCAAATTGATGCTCAAGCGAATAGATGCTCTTTTAAGTCAGCATCGTTCGTTTGCTATAGAGACAACTCTTGCGACCCGATCATATAAGAGCCTCGTAATGCGTGCTAAGGAGCAGGGATATACGGTCACATTGCTGTTCTTTTGGCTTCCTTCGCCGGAGATGGCGGAAATGCGAGTGGCATCAAGGGTAGCATCAGGAGGACACAGCATTCCTAAAGATGTTATCAAGAGGAGATACTGGCTTGGACTGCAAAACCTTTTTGACATTTTCACCCCAATAGTGGATTATTGGTCACTATATGACAACAGCTTGAGTCAAAAACCGATTGTTGTAGCCAATGAGATAATTGACAATGTAATTTTATCAAAAATCAAGGAATTATGTCAGAACAAGAACGTATAAACCTGTATGATAAATTGAGTGAAGCTATGAAGCGTTCAACTCAAAAGATGCTTGGCGTCAAAGAAAAGCTTGGAGAGACTGTAGTCATAGCAGATGCGGATGGAAAGCCTATTGAAGTTACCGCCGCGAAAGCCTTGCAAATAATCAACTCTCTCTAAATTCGGTGCCAATAGCTTAGTATGGAATATGTGGCTTCAGCCGCATGACCTTGGTAACAATAGTTACTTGTGTTTAATTGGATTGCGAGTGTTGTAAGCTGTGATATTTATTACTGTGTTCCGTAAGCATTACGGAGATCCCCGCAGCCGAGGGGCGGAGCACCACTTTGTCAGCCGAGGGGCGGAGCCCCCTCCATTTTGATAACCGCGAGCCCTTGTGGCCCGTGGACCCAATACCCCTCAAAAACAGCCCCGGAGGGGCTGCCCTATCCCACCATTTATTCATCGGCAAGCCCTAATCCCTAAAAAATTTTTTGACAAAACGGACCAAATCCCTTTGTAATCTTCCGAAAAATTTGTAATTTTGCATCCATACTTCCACGCTGAGGGCACTTGGCTCAGAGGAGCATATAAGACTCGGTAAGGGAAGTCACAGACATATTAAGGAAAAGCGTGTATCTGCGCTTTGTTCTTGGCTAACTCAGAAATGTGGCAATTTCAAAACGATGTCAAGAATGAAGTAACGATAGACGCCACGGGTATGTATATACCTATCCGGACTCATTTCAGGCATACGCTTGGAATGGGTTTGGAGTATTTGCATATACAGCGTGGAGTCTGCGTTACTCGTTCCACATCGATTAACGCTGCCACATGCGTTGAGTTAGCGGGACAAGTAACGATAAAGGCTCCCGCTTTTCTTTTACCATAATCAACTTAACATCCGTCACGAGCCAACGGCTTACTTCTTATGGCTCGTATTTACGACAACATAGAAATCAAATTTGAGCACGGGCTCAAAGACATCATAGAATCTAACGGCGTAAAGCGCGTGGATTTTTGTGTTGGCTATTTCAATCTTAGGGGTTGGGACAAGGTTGTTGAACATGTGGAGCAACTTGAGGGTGATTTCGTGTATGAGGGTCGCACAAACGAACATCGCACTTGTCGATTGCTTATAGGTATGCATCAACCACCTGCCGAACTGGTGAAGATGCTATATTCCAACAACGATTACACACCAGACTCAGAACTTGTTCAGAAAATCAAACGGCGTATAGCCCAGGATTTTCGCAGCCAACTGCTACTTGGAATACCATCAAAACATGATGAATGGACGCTTCGCAGGTTAAGTGCTCAACTTAAATCGAGAAAGGTAGTTGTAAAACTCTCTGTCAAAGAACCTCTACACGCAAAATTATATCTTGCATATCGCCCGGAAGACCGATTCAATCCCATATTGGCTATCATGGGTAGCAGCAACCTTACATATTCTGGTCTCACAAAGCAAGGTGAACTGAATGCAGAATTCCAAGACAGAGACCAGGCCGAAAAATTATCCAACTGGTTTGAAGCAAGGTGGAACGATAACTTTTGTGTAGATATAACCGATGAACTGATCAAAGCCATTGATGAAAGTTGGGCAGCGGACAGAACAATTCCACCCTATTATATCTATTTGAAAATTGCCTATCATCTCAGTGAAGAGGCTCGCAACGGCATAAAAGAATTCACACTTTCACCTATATTTCAGAGGGAACTGTTCGATTTCCAGCAGAATGCGGTCAAGATTGTAGCACGACATCTCAACAATGACAAGCGTAGAGGAGCAATGATTGGTGATGTGGTAGGTTTGGGCAAAACCATCACAGCTTGTGCTGTGGCTAAAATCTACGAAACTACTTTTGCAGGAACCACTCTTATCATCTGTCCGGCAAATCTGCAGGAGATGTGGAGAAAGTATATCGTTAAATACGATCTCAAGGCCGAGGTCACTTCAATGTCAAAACCCATCGACATTGAAAAGGCTCGTTTTTATCGGTTGATAATTGTTGATGAGAGCCATAACTTGCGAAACGGCGGCAAGAGATATCAGAACATC
>CAYMBR010000033.1:0-25077 GCA_964388725.1 uncultured Sangeribacter sp.
AAGCCAAAAACCGTCAAGCTCGATTAACAGTACAAATAATTGAAAAATTCAGATTGATAAACAAACACCTTCCCTCCCCCAAAGGTTCATTTTTTAATAATTTTTTTCACCTACGTTTTCTCGTTTTCACTATATCTAACATTATTTAATACCGAAATGGCAAACTTTAAATAAACGCTCCGTTATTATTTTTAGAGTTTGGCACGAAATTTGTTAAACTAATTGCGGACAGCTGAAATGTCCACACAATATATATAATATATATATAAAGTATAACCTTTTATAAAGAATATCAGAAATGAACATCAAACCATTAGGCGACCGCGTGCTTGTGGAACCGACCGCCGCCGAAGAAGTGACAATGGGAGGCATCATAATCCCTGACTCCGCTAAAGAAAAACCCCTGCGTGGCAAAGTCCTTGCCGTCGGCAATGGCACCAAAGATGAGGAAATGGTCCTCAAGGCTGGCGATGAGGTGCTTTACGGCAAATATGCCGGCACCGAAATCGAATTCGAAAACAAGAAATACATCATCATGCGCCAGAACGACATCCTCGCCGTCCTCGCATAAGAATACCCAAAACCAATTTATCGGTTTATCTGCTTTAGGGTCAAATCACCAACAAACTAAACCCTAAACCTTAAACCTTAAACTATACTACAATGGCTAAAGAAATTAAATTCAACATACAGGCTCGCGAAGAGCTCAAGAAAGGCGTCGACGCTCTTGCCGACGCCGTGAAAGTGACACTCGGCCCGAAAGGTCGCAACGTCATCATCGAAAAGAAATTCGGCACTCCTCACATCACTAAAGATGGAGTGACAGTCGCCAAGGAAATCGAACTCGACAACGCTTTCGAAAACATGGGTGCTCAGCTCGTGAAGGAAGTCGCTTCCAAGACCGGCGACCAGGCCGGCGACGGCACAACCACTGCAACCGTGCTTGCACAGGCCATCGTGACAGAGGGCCTCAAAAACGTTGCCGCCGGCGCAAATCCCATGGACCTGAAACGCGGCATCGACAAGGCTGTCAGCAAAGTCGTTGAAGGCATCCGCGCCATGAGCGAGGAAGTTGACGACGACATGGCAAAAATTGAAAACGTGGCACGCGTCTCTGCCAACAACGACGAGGAAATCGGCCGCCTAATAGCCGAGGCCATGAAGAAAGTGAAGAAAGAGGGTGTCATCACAGTCGAGGAAGCCAAAGGCACCGACACTACCGTCGACGTTGTTGAGGGTATGCAGTTCGACCGTGGATACATCAGCCCTTATTTCGTCACCAACTCCGAAAAGATGGAATGTGAGATGGATTCTCCCTACATCCTTCTCTACGACAAGAAAATCTCCAACCTTCAGGAGATGCTGCCTATCCTTGAGGCTGTGGCTCAGTCGGGCCGTCCTCTCCTCATCATCGCTGAAGATGTCGAAAACGAAGCCCTCGCAACATTGGTGGTAAACCGTCTGCGCGGAAGCCTTAAGATCTGCGCTGTCAAAGCCCCTGGTTTCGGCGACCGCAGAAAAGAAATGCTCGAAGACATCGCCATCCTCACCGGTGGCAATGTGATCAGCGAAGTAAAGGGCATGCAGCTTAAGCAGGCTACTGTCAATGACCTCGGCACTGCCGAGAAGGTTACTGTCAACAAAGACAACACCACAATCGTCAACGGCGCCGGCTCTAAGGAGAACATAGCGGCCCGCGTCAACCAGATCAAGGCTCAGATCGAAACCACCAACTCCGAATATGACAAAGAGAAACTTCAGGAACGTCTTGCCAAACTCGCAGGCGGTGTCGCAGTACTCTATATCGGTGCTCCCTCCGAGGTTGAGATGAAGGAAAAGAAAGACCGCGTCGACGACGCTCTCAGCGCAACGCGTGCTGCCATTGCCGAAGGTATCGTTCCTGGCGGCGGTATCGCCTACATCCGTTGCCTCGACTCCCTCGCAGAACTTAAGGGCGACAACAACGATGAAACCACCGGTATCGCCATCATCCGCCGTGCCATTGAAGAACCCCTCCGTCAGATTGTGGCAAACGCCGGTCTTGAAGGTGCTGTAATCGTGCAGAAAGTGAAGGAAGGCAAAGGCGACTATGGCTACAATGCCCGCACCGACAGCTATGAGAATTTCCTCTCCACCGGTGTCATCGACCCTGCCAAGGTAACTCGTGTGGCTCTTGAAAACGCAGCTTCTATCGCCGGCATGTTCCTGACCACTGAATGTGTGATCGCCGACAAGAAGGAAGACAATCCGGCTCCCGCAATGCCCGCCGGAGGCGGCATGCCCGGCATGATGTAATCATCATCCATCCCCATACAAAAAAGGTCTCCTTGCAGAGACCTTTTTTTATTTTACGGCGTATAAGCAAATTTGGCACGGAGTTTGTTAGTATATATGCATAATTGAGAAATATATTTATGACAAACGACTATTCAAAGCAGTTCAGGCCTATCCTCGAGCAGGCTTACAAGATAGCCCAGGAATTCAACTCGAAGGTAATCACCAACGAGCATTTCATGCTTGCAGCAATTCGCAACCGCGACGGATACGCCTATAGAATTCTTCAGCAACTCCGCGCCCCGATAGCCCAGATGACTCAGGAACTGGAAGAGCGCATCAACGATATGCTCTCCTCCGGTGAAACCACGACTCTCTTCGAACAGCAATACCGCATCAGCCTTCCCGCCGTCAGACATCTGCAGTTGGCTACTTCTGAAGCCCGAAAGATGCACTCCTCGGTGATTGGAGGCGAACACATCCTCCTCGCCCTAATCCACGACTCCCGTTCCATGGACAATGATTTCCTCAAGGAGTTCAAGGAAAAATACCTCAATTTCGACATCTCTGTCCAGACTTTCGGACCCGGGCAAATCCCTCCCTTTCCCTTCGGGCAACCAAAGGATGCGGAAGACCGGGATATCGACGACGATGAGGACGACGAGGACTCCTACGAAGCTTTTGCCAAAAATGACAATAGGAGCAAAAGTGGCAGCCGCCGCTCTTCTTCCAAAGACAAATCCGACACCCCGGCCCTCGACAAGTTCGGCTACGACATGACCAAAAACGCCGCCGAAGGTCGCCTCGACCCCGTCGTCGGACGCGACATCGAGATTGAGCGTCTGGCTCAGATCCTCTCCCGCCGTAAGAAAAACAATCCGGTGCTGATTGGCGAACCGGGCGTCGGCAAATCCGCTATAGTCGAGGGTCTCGCACTGCGCATCAACCAGCGCAAGGTGAGCCGCGTGCTTTTCAACAAACGCGTCATCGGCCTCGACCTTGCCGGAATGGTCGCCGGCACAAAATATCGCGGTCAGTTTGAGGAGAGAATCAAGGCCGTCCTCGACGAACTCCAGAAAAACCCCGATATCATCCTCTTCATAGATGAGATCCACACCATCGTGGGCGCCGGCAGTGCCCCAGGCACAATGGATGCCGCCAACATCCTCAAGCCTGCCCTCGCTCGCGGTGAGATACAGTGCATCGGTGCCACCACACTCGATGAATACCGCAAGAACATCGAAAAGGATGGCGCCCTCGAACGCCGTTTCCAGAAAGTGATGGTAGAGCCGACATCCGCCGAGGAAACTCTCGAGATTTTGAATCAGGTGAAATCAAAATATGAAGACCACCACAACGTGACCTATACCGACGAGGCCCTCAAAGCCTGCGTCGAACTCACCGACCGTTACGTCAGCGACCGCAATTTCCCCGATAAGGCCCTCGATGCCCTCGATGAGGCTGGAAGCCGCGTGCATATCAGCAACATAAAGGTGCCCGAAGAAATGGATGCTCTCGAAAACGAGATTGCCTCTACCACTGAGGAAAAGCTCCAGGCGGCTAAGGAACAGGATTTCGCAAAGGCGGCCGAATTGCGCAACCGCGAGACCTCCCTCAAACAGCAACTCGACAAGGTGCGGTCGGAATGGGAAGCAAAAATCGACCAGGACCGCCAGATTGTTGACGACGAGAAAGTGGCCGAGGTTATCGCAATGATGACCGGCGTCCCTACCCAGCGTATCGCCCAGACCGAAGGAAACAGACTCCTGGAGATGAACGCCACTCTCGAAGGTGCCGTGATTGGTCAGAATGAGGCTATCAAAAAGGTGGTCAAGGCTATCCAGCGCAACCGTATCGGACTCAAAGATCCCGACAAACCCATTGGCGTATTCATGTTTCTCGGCCCTACTGGTGTCGGCAAGACTCATCTCGCCAAAAAATTGGCCGAATACCTCTTCGACAGCGCGGATTCTCTTATCCGAGTGGATATGAGCGAATATATGGAGAAATTCACCGTCAGCCGCCTCGTCGGCGCCCCTCCGGGCTACGTCGGATATGAGGAGGGTGGTCAACTCACCGAGAAAGTTCGACGCAAACCTTATTCGGTCGTGCTCCTCGATGAAATCGAAAAGGCCCACCCCGATGTCTTCAACCTCCTGCTCCAGGTGATGGATGAAGGTCGCCTCACCGACTCTCTCGGCAGAAAAATCGACTTCAAGAACACCATCATAATCATGACCTCCAACGTCGGAAGCCGACAACTCAAGGAATTTGGCTCCGGTGTCGGATTCAACACCAAGGAGGATGACAAGAAACAGGCTCAGAGTGTCATCTCCAAAGCTCTCAACCGCGTGTTCTCTCCCGAATTCCTCAACCGAATCGACGATGTCGTCATGTTCGACCAACTCGACAAGGAGGCAATCTTCAAGATAATCGATGTCGAACTCAAAGACTTCTACGGCAGAGTCATGAAACTTGGTTTCGACCTTCATCTCTCGGAAGACGCCAAGGGGTTCTTAGCCGACAAGGGCTACGACAAGAACTTCGGCGCCCGCCCGCTCAAACGCGCTATCCAGAAATATCTCGAGGATGATCTCGCGGAACTCCTCCTGCATCTTAATGCGGAAGGAAAACTCGGCGGCAAGATTGAAGTTTCTCATCCGGAAAGGGCCGAAAAACTCCAATTCGACTATAAAGACCCCTGTGAGTAATCCACTCTACATTCAATTCAAGATTCGCAATTGCGAATCTTGAATTTTTTTTTGTATATCTCGCAAAAAATTGCTAATTTTGTAGGTTGAAAAGAAAACGCAAAATGGCAATTGACGAAGATAAAATTACTCCGGTCAATATTGAATCGGAAATGAAAAGCGCCTACATCGACTATTCGATGTCGGTAATCGTGTCGCGTGCGCTTCCCGACGTCCGCGACGGTTTCAAACCCGTACATCGCCGTGTGCTTTACGGCATGGGCGAGGTCGGCAACTATTTCTCAGGCGACACCAAGAAATCTGCTCGCATCGTCGGCGATGTCATGGGTCACTATCACCCGCATGGCGACTCATCTATATATATGACCATGGTCCGAATGGCCCAGGACTGGTCGCTCCGATACCCCCTCGTCTACGGTCAAGGAAATTTTGGTTCCATCGACGGTGACTCCCCCGCCGCTATGCGCTACACTGAAGTGAAACTCTCCCGAATGGGTGAGGAAATGCTGCGCGACCTTGACTCCGACACGGTGGATTTCGTCCCCAACTTCGACAACTCCACCAAGGAACCAACCGTGCTCCCAACTCGCATACCCAACCTCCTTGTCAATGGAGCTGCAGGTATTGCCGTTGGTATGGCCACCAACATGCCACCCCACAACCTCACCGAATCGCTCAACGGCGCCCTCGCTCTTATCGACAACCCCGATATCGATATCGAAGGACTGATGAAGTATGTGACTGCCCCAGACTTCCCCACCGGTGGCGAGATTTTCGGTCTCCAGGGAGTCAGAGACGCTTACGAAACCGGAAGAGGACGAATCGTCCTTCGCGCTAAGGCGGAAATTGAAAACAACGGCTCCCACGACCAGATAATCATCAGCGAAATCCCTTACGGTGTCCTCAAAAACGACCTCGTTAAGGGCATCGCCGAAATGGTGGTCGAAAAGAAAATCGACGGAATCTCCGACATCACCGACACCTCTGCCCGAGGCTCTATCCATATCGCAATCGACATCAAACGAGAGGCAAACGCCCGAGTTGTGCTCAATAAGCTCTACAAGATGACTCAGCTCCAGACAAGCTTCAGCGTCAACAATGTGGCCCTCGTCAACGGCCGACCGCGCACCCTAAACCTCAAAGATCTGCTCTTCTACTTCGTGCAGCATCGACATGAGGTCGTGATCCGTCGCACCAAGTTCCTGCTCCGAAAGGCCGAGGAAAGAGCTCACATCCTGAAGGGCTTGATGATAGCCTGCGACAATATCGATGACGTAATCCACATCATTCGCCATTCGCAGACCACCGAGGAGGCTCGCACAAAACTTATGGAAAAGTTTGATCTCGACGATGTTCAAACCCGTGCCATTGTCGAAATGAGACTCCGTCAGCTCACCGGTCTGGAGATGGACAAACTGCACGCTGAGTATGACGAACTGATGAAGCAGATCCAATTCTATAATGAAATCCTTACAAACGATGAAGTCTGCAAGGATGTCATGAAAAAGGAACTCATCGAAATCCGCGACAAATTCGGCGACGAACGCCGCACCCAGATCAGCAAGTTCTCCAGCGACCTAAATGCCGAAGATTTCTATCCCGACGATGAGATGATAATCACAATTTCACATCTCGGATATATCAAGCGCACCCCACTCAGCGAGTTCCGCGCTCAAAACCGTGGCGGCGTTGGAGCTAAAGGCAGCAGCACACGCGACCAGGATTTCATTGAGCATATTTATCCGGCCACTAACCACAACTATATGCTCTTCTTCACAAACAAGGGCCGTTGCTACTGGCTTAAGGTATATGAAATTCCCGAATTTGCCAAAAACTCAAAGGGGCGGGCAATCCAGAATCTCCTCAACATCGATGCCGGCGATGCCGTCAACGCTTTCATCTGCATCAAGAACCTAAACGACGAGGATTTCGTCAATAGCCACAACCTCTTGTTTGTCACCAAGAATGGCATTGTGAAAAAGACTTCCCTCAAGGAATACAGCCGCCCTCGCACAAATGGTGTCAACGCTATCATCATCCGCGAAGACGACAGCCTCCTCCAGGTTGAGCTCACCGATGGCAACTCCCAGGTGATCCTCGCAAGCAAGGCAGGATATGCAATCCGATTCAGCGAATCCGAACTCCGCACCATGGGTCGCGTATCCACCGGCGTGAAGGGCATTACTCTCAGAGGTGAAGATGATGAGGTGATCGGCATGGTCACTGCCAAAGAAAGCGACACAAACCACAGCATACTCGTCGTGTCGGAACACGGCTTCGGCAAACGAACCGACCTTGAGGCTTATCCGCTCAAGCTCCATAGAGGAGGCTTGGGAGTCAAGGCTCTTAACCTTACCGAAAAGACCGGTCCTCTCGTGGCCATCAAGAAGGTGACCGACGAAAACGACCTTATGATAATCAACCAAAGCGGTATCACTCTGCGCCTTGCCGTCAGCTCTCTTCGCTTGATGGGTCGTCTCACTCAAGGCGTGAAACTAATCGACCTCAACAAACGTGGCGACAAGATTGCCTCCGTCTGTGTGGTTGACTCCGACCCCGAGGATGCCGTAGAGGAAGAATTGGATGCTGAATCAAAAGATGAAAGCTCTGATCCTAATGCCGAATCTGCCAATTTTTCCGAAATCTCTGAAAACCCCGGAAATCCCGAGAACTCCGACTCTTTAGATAATTAATAATTAATCAAATACATACCAAAATGAAAAAGCTCTTGACATTTGCGCTTTGCATGGCTGCCATTGGCTCCATCAGCGCCCAGAAGGCTAATGTAGAGGCTGCCAAAAAACTTTCGGGAAAACCCGAAAACATTGCCGAGGCTCGAGACCTCATCAACCAGGCCATCCAAAACCCGGAAACTGCCAACGATGCGCAGACTTATTATATTGCCGGCAAAATCGAATATGATGCCTTCGACAAGGAATTCGCCGCAGGCATGATCAAACCCGAATCTGTCGACCGTCTGAAAATGGGCGAGGAACTCATCAACGGCTACAACCAATTCCTTAAAGCTCTCCCACTCGACCAAATACCAAATCAAAAGGGACAAGTGAAACCTCGTTTCACCAAGGACATGCTCAACAAAATCAAAGGTCATGCCAACGACTACTTCCAGGCCGCTGTCGAATTCTTCAACGCCCACAAATATTATCCCGAAGCCTACGAAAGCTTCCTCATCTATGCCGACATGCCCGACCAGGATTTCATGGCCGACGAGAAACTTGATTTGCCATTGGAAGACCGCGGAACTGCATACTTCAACGGTGGCCTTGCCGCTTACCAGGGCAATGAACTTATCAAGAGTGCCGATGCTTTCCGCAAAGCTCGTAGCGTTGGCTACGACGACAAGCAGGCTTACATCTATGAACTCGCTTGCTGGCAGCTCGTCGCTCAGCGCGATAGCACTATGGAAGAGACTGCCAAGCAGAAAA
Source organism: uncultured Sangeribacter sp. (assembly GCA_964388725.1). Taxonomy (GTDB): domain Bacteria; phylum Bacteroidota; class Bacteroidia; order Bacteroidales; family Muribaculaceae; genus Lepagella. Next base: position 8,432 of record CAYMBR010000033.1, read on the forward strand.
TCATCGGCGTCGCTGAAGAGGGTTATGCTAAATATGGTATGGACGAACCCCTGTTCGTCAACAACATCGTAAACTATCTCGTTGCCGACGAAAAATACGATGAGGCTATCAGCAAGGTGTCCGACCTTTTAGCTCAGAACCCCGAAAACGCCGGCCTTTATGGCCTTCGCGGTTTCGTCTATGACCGTATGGGCAACGACGAGGCTTCTGTCAACGACTACAGAAAGAGCGTTTCTTTCGACAATGTCGACTATGAAACCCTGAAAAACGCCGGCAAGAAAATCTACCGCGTCGGTGCCGACAAGTGGAACAACATCGAAGGAAACAGCTCTGAGGCCCAGGCTGCCCGCCAGGATGTAAAGGTAAATTATTTTGAAGCTGCCAAGGCTATTGCCGACAAAGCAAAGTCGAAGCAGGAAAACAGCGACAGCGACCTCGACTACCTCATCGAGAACATCGACTACGCTCTCGAAACATACTTCAACTGATCATGCTTGGCGATTGAACTTTCGCTATAGTAATTTTGTTATTAAGGATGATGTCAGTCTTTCAGGCATCATCCTTTTTATTTTTGCCCTAAATTTTCTTTTTTTGAAATTTTCCATCGCAATTGTTTGGATTTTTTATCATACTATTTGACAAAATATCAAAAAAATTCATTAACTTTGCGTTTTGAAAAACAAAAACACTCATTTATGGGAATATTCTCACTCACGCAGGAAATTGCAATGGACCTTGGCACAGCCAACTCCATTATAATTCATAAGGATAAAATCGTTGTCAATCAGCCATCTGTGGTCGCCATTGACAACAAAACCGACAAACTTCTTGCTGTCGGCGAAGATGCTCACCAGATGGAAGGAAAGGAGCCTCCGGGCATCCGCACTATTCGGCCTCTAAGAGACGGCGTAATCGCCGACTTCAATGCCGCCGAACAAATGATCCGAGGCCTTGTGAAAATGGTCAACAGCAAGCGTCATTGGTTCTCTCCTTCCCTCCGTATGGTCGTTTGTATCCCTTCTGGATCCACTGAGGTCGAAATCCGCGCCGTCCGCGACTCAAGCGAACACGCCGGTGGCCGTGATGTCTTCATGATCTACGAACCAATGGCTGCCGCTCTCGGCATCGGCCTCGACGTGGAGGCCCCTGAAGGCAACATGATTGTCGATATTGGTGGCGGCAGCACCGAAATCGCCGTCATTTCTCTCGGCGGCATTGTCAGCAACAAGAGCATTCGTGTTGCCGGCAACGACCTCACTGCTGATATTCAAGAGCACATGGGACGCGTCCACAACATCAAGATTGGTATCCAGATGGCTGAGCAAATCAAAATCTCAGTTGGCAGCGCTCTCACCAACCTTGAAAACCCACCGGAACCATTCATCGTCAGAGGTCCCAACAGAATGACCGCTCTCCCCCTCGAAGTCTCTGTCACTCACGAGGAGATCGCTCATAGCATCGAAAAGACCATTGCCAAAATGGAGGCCGCTATTCTTGCAGCCCTCGACCAGACTCCTCCGGAACTTTATGCCGACATCGTCAGAAACGGCATTTACCTCGCCGGTGGCGGCGCCTTGCTCCGTGGCCTTGACAAACGTCTCACCGACAAATTCCATATCGAATTCAAGGTAGCCGATGATCCGCTGACTGCCGTGGCGCGTGGCACCGGTGTCGCTCTTAAGAATATCAACAAATTCCGTTTCCTCATACGATGAGGAACCTGCTGAATTTTCTCATTAAATACAGCACATGGTTCGTATTCACGTTCTATGTGCTGATTTCCTGTATCCTTTTGGTTAACTCCAGCAAAAACCACCATTCACTGTTCCTGACTTCTGCTAATGTTGTCGGGGGTGTCGTCTATGGAACTGTCTCCGAAGTCTACGAATATTTCGGACTCCGAGCTGTCAATGAAAGGCTTCAGGAAAGCAATGCGAATCTTCAGAATGAGGTGCTAAATCTCCAAAATGAGATAGCTCAATACAAAATCATCCTTCAGGATACCTCTCCGCAATGGTCAGCCACTCGCTTCAATTATATCGGTGCGTCTGTCATCAACAACTCCACCCGACGGCCTCGAAATTACTTCACTATCAACCGCGGATCCGCCGAGGGTGTCAAGCCGGGTATGGGCATAATCGACCAAAGCGGAATCGTCGGTATTGTCGATGTAACAGGCCGACATACTTCCAGGGCCATTTCTCTACTCAATCAAACCCAGCATTTCAGCGCTAAGATTAAAGGTACCCCCTACATCGGTAGCCTCTCTTGGAAAGGCGAGGACCCCTCTATCACTTATCTCGAGGAGGTCCCGCGCCATGCGAAATACCAGATTGGAGATACAATTGTCACCAGCGGATTTTCAACCACTTTCCCTGAGGGAATCGATATAGGTACTATTGTTGGCAGAATAAAGACCAACGACGACACCTTCTACGTTTTGAAAGTTCGGCTGTCTTCCAATTTCAAGGCTCTCGGAACTGTGAGAGTCATTAAGGATGAACTCAAACATGAACTCGATTCAATTCAGAGCATCGAGCAGTGATTATTATCGACCCCTAACCCTTAACCCCTAACCCCCACATATGGATAAGAGAGTTTTGACATTCATCTTCATGTTTGTGGTGCTTGTGCTTGTGCAGGCGCTCCTGATGAATCATATTGTGCTCTTCAACTATGCCGTATGCTTCATATTCATCTATTTCCTTGTCAAACTGCCCGTCGGAATCTCCGTCAACTGGCTGCTGACTCTCGGTTTCCTAATGGGGCTTTCCGTAGATTTCCTTTCCGACACTCAAGGCTTGAATGCTCTCTGCTGCACTATTTTGGCTGCTATCAAGCGTCCTGCTTTTTATGCTTATATTCAGCACGACGACCACACTCGAAACATCGAGCCCGGAGTCATCTCTATGGGTTTGGTCAATTTCGGTAAATATATGTTCACTATGGCCGCCATCTACTCTTTCTTAGTCACTTTTGTAGAATATGTATCTTTCACCAATCTGACCGATATCCTTTTAAAGGGTGCGGCAAGCACTGTTTTCACATTCCTCCTCTTATTTGCGGTTGACTCTTTGACCGGCAAAAATCATTAACTTGTGAGCAAAGACTATAATTTAGAAAAAAGAAAATATGTTGTTGGCGGCTTTATTACCATTGTCGTCATCATTTTCATTATTCGCCTTTTCTTCCTTCAGGTCACTGACGGTATCTATAAGGAAAACGCGGAATCGAACGCTTTCTTCCGCAAGGTTATATACCCTGCCCGTGGTCTTGTCTACGACCGTCAGGGCAGACTCGTAGTGCTTAACCAACCGGAATACGACGTCATGCTTATTCCTAAGGACATCGGTCATCAGGGCTTTGACACCCTGGGGCTTTGCGATGTCCTGGGAATCACCAAAGAGGAGCTGCTCGAAAAATGGGCCGATATGAAAAACCCTCGCATGAATCCCGGATATTCTGCTTATACTCCCCAGAAACTTTTGTCGCACCTCTCACAGGAAGACTATGGCCGCCTTCAGGAAAAGCTTTACCTTTTCCCCGGATTCTACGTGCAGAAGAGAAACGTCAGGGAATACGCCTCTCACGCTGCCGCCAACATCCTTGGCAATATCCGAGAGGTGAATGCCAACGATATGGAAAACGACCGATACTACCGGCGCGGTGACTATACCGGCGACCTCGGTATTGAAAAAAGCTATGAAAAGCATCTGAGGGGTGTCAAGGGGGTCGAAATACTTATGAAGGATGCCCTCGGTCGAATCAAAGGCAAATACGAGGATGGAAAACTTGATGTCTCCCCGATCTCGGGACGGGACCTCACGCTCGGCATCGACATTGAACTCCAGAAATATGGAGAGCAACTTATGCAGGGGAAAATCGGCGCTATCGTGGCCATCGAACCCGCCACCGGCGAAATCCTTTGCATGGTGACTGCTCCCGGCTATGACCCCGCTCTCCTCGTCGGTATGGACCGTGGTAAAAATTATGCCTCTCTTGTCGCCGACCCCTTGAAACCGCTCTACGACCGAGCCCTGCAGGGTATGTATCCTCCCGGATCCACTTTCAAGCCAACCCAAGGTCTTATTTTCCTTCAGGAGGGTTCTATCACTCCCGCAACCCGGTATCCCTGCTCCCGGGGATACGTCAATGGCCTACGCGTCGGCTGCCACTCCCATGCTTCTCCTCTTGCGCTTAAACCTGCTATCGCCACCTCCTGCAACGCTTTTTTCTGCTGGGGCCTGAAAAACTATATCGACCGCGCTGGTTCTACCCCATCTCAGCAGCTGGAAAAATGGAAAAACTATATGGTCGAGATGGGGTATGGCTATCGACTCGGAATCGACCTCCCCTCTGAAAGCCGTGGGTTCATTCCTAATCCTGAATACTACAGCAAGTCTTTCCGTGGTAGCAACTGGAGAGCTAACTCCATTATATCTATCGCTATTGGACAAGGTGAGGTACTTGCCACTCCACTCCAGATAGCAAATCTGGCCACTACCATTGCCAACCGCGGATGGTACTATACCCCTCACATCGTAAAGGAAATCTCCGACTCTGTAATCGACGACAAATACAAAGTGAAGCACCGGCCCTCAATCAAAAGCGAATATTATGAGCAGATTGCCGAAGGTATGCGTATGGCTGTTCTCGGTGGCACCTGCCGCCTGGCAAATCTTCCGGGCGTCGAAGTGTGTGGCAAGACCGGTACCGCGCAAAACCCGCACGGCAAGGACCACTCGGCTTTCATGGGGTTCGCCCCTTACCACGACCCGAAGATTGCTGTGGCTGTTTATGTCGAAAATGCCGGATTCGGTGCCACTTTCGGTGTGCCTATCGGAAGCCTTATCATCGAGAAATATCTAAATGGCGAAATTGCCCCGGAAAGAAAATATCTGGAAGAACGTATGTTGAACTCTAATACTATTATCTACAGTGGAGTCACGAAACATTGATGCAAACACCTCCGTATTTAAGGCTCTCGACTGGCCTACGATTATCATTTACATGATTCTTGTGGTGGCCGGGGCCGTCAGCATTTATGCTGCAAACTACGATTTCGACCGTGCAAGCATGTTCGACTTTGCCGAATTCTCCGGAAAACAGTTCCTCTGGATCGGCCTTTCTGTCGCTATTGGCTGCGCTATTCTTCTCTCCGACTATAGGATATATGAGACTTATGCTTATCCAATATACATTTTTGTGCTTTTTGTCATGGTCGTCACAATCTTTGTCGCCCCTGACATCAAAGGATCTCGCTCCTGGCTTGTGCTTGGCCCGGTCAGCCTGCAACCCGCCGAGTTCGGCAAGTTTGCCACCGCTCTTGCTCTTGCAAAACTCTTCAATACCTACGGCTTCCATCTCAACCAGAAACTCAGCAATTATTTCCGCGCTTTCATCATAATATTCTTTCCTATCATTCTCATTCTCCTGCAACACGAGACAGGCTCGGCTCTTGTCTATATTTCTCTCTTCTTCGTGTTGTTTCGTGAAGGCATGAGCGGTCTTGTGCTCTTCTCGGCTTTCTGCGCCGTCACATATTTCGTAGTCGCAGTCAAATATGCTGAGCCCCTCCTGCTTGGGATCCCCTCCGGAGAATTCGCCGTATTCATCCTTATTATCCTGGTCTTTTGCGGGATGCTAATGCTTTATTGCCGCGATGCCGTGATCTCGCGCAATGTCATTATCGGATTTGTGGCTTCGGGCATTATTGTCACCATACTTACTCTCAGCGGCGTTGAGGTCTCCGGCAATTGGTTTTTCCTCGGAATCCTCGCCGCCGCAATCCTCTATGTCGCATTCGCCATGTATCGCCACAGAATCGAAAGGTTTCTCGTCACTATAATTTTTGCCGCAGCCTCCGTGATGTTCCTTTTCTCTGTCAACTATGTCTTCGGAAATATGCTCGAGCCATACCAGCAGATGCGTATCAAGGTTGCCCTCGGTATCGAGGACGATCATAAGGGGTTTGGCTACAATGTCAACCAGTCAAAGATAGCAATCGGATCGGGTGGTGTGCTTGGAAAAGGTTTCCTCAATGGCACCCAGACCAAACTGAAATATGTCCCCGAGCAGCATACCGATTTCATCTTCTGCACCATAGGGGAAGAGGAGGGATTTTTAGGGAGCAGTGCAGTCCTCATAGCTTTCCTCGCACTTATCCTCCGTATAATTCATATTGCAGAGCGACAACGCACCACCTTCGGACGCGTCTATGCTTATTGCGTGGCTTCGTATCTGATATTCCACTTATGCATTAATATTGGGATGGTGATTGGGCTTTGCCCTGTGATTGGTATCCCGCTCCCATTCTTCAGTTATGGTGGATCTGCACTTTGGAGTTTCACAATTCTCCTCTTTATCCTTCTCCGGATCGACGCCTCCCGTAAAGAGAGACGCGATTAATCCCTTCCCTAAATTTTATGCCTTATCCCTGCGGCATCCATTCTATTTTCGGAAAATGCGAAATCAGAATGAGTATTGAGAGGAAAGAAATGAGTATCAGGCTGATGCTTAGGAATGCCTCGCTTCCATTCATTGCCGTTCCTATGGGATAGGTCCGGAAAAGGACGTTTTCGCCGTTATCTTCGCTTTCGTCGAGATCATCTGAATCGGAAAGTATGATCGAGGAGAGCGCTGTTTTCCATTTGATTATACCCCCTTCAAGACTCACAAGCCCGGGATTGCCTCTCACCAACTCCTTGATTGATATGTCCTGTGCCGTATAAATGGTATACTGTCCCGACGACAGGTCGCGCCACTCATCTATCTCTTCCGGATTGCCACTTGCCACTGCAAAGAATTCCACCCCGTGATCGTTGGCTATGTCATAAAGTCGGTTGATCTTCCAGCTTGTTGCCATCGACAGGTTTGAAATATCCGGAATCAACAGTACCAACTGCGATTCCCCCACATCTATTGACTCGGTCACGTCTTCCGTTGCATCCTCATTCCAGATGCGGAATTCAGATACCGACAGCGCTTCATCAGAAGATTTTTCATTAGCCACAAATTCCTTTTCCTCCCTCCTCACAAACTCCCATCCCTCTGATTCGTCCGGCAGCTCATCGTCTTCTCCAAATCTCTTCTCCTTCCCATCTTTCTCATACACAAAGTCAAACGTTGGAATATATTCCGGACCTTCTTCTCCCGCCAAGAGCCGCGTCCCTATTTTATATTGCCGGAAATCTATCAATGGCTGCTCCCTATAGCCGATAAATCCTATGATCAGTATATAGACCGACATTACAACTGCGGCTATCCATTGCAAATATGGAGCCACGAGGCAGACGGCCCTGCTGTTGAACTTCAAAAGCCATACCACTGCTATCGAAAGCAGTACGTTTTTTATGAATGTCGCCCAATTCGATATGACAAGGAAATCGCCGAAACAGCCGCAATCCGACACCGGATCCACTACTGCTATCCATAATGTCAGAGGAAGCATCACAAGCATAAAAAGCGCGGAAAATATCGGGGTCGCCTTTCTGAAGCATCCGGTAAGCAACGATACGCCTACAATAAATTCCATACTGAAAAGAAAAAAACTGAGTGCCAACACCATGTTGCCCCACTCTTCAAGCGGTATATGAAGTGCGGTTAAATATTCCTGCATCTTGTAGTATGTCCCCCAGGGGTCGATTGCCTTCACAAGACCGGACACCACAAAAGTGCAACCTACCACAATCCTCATGAGCCACGTGACAACCTGTATCGAGTGTGGATGACGCTCAAGCACTGGTGTCACCACTTTCGCTGCCCAACTCGTGTCAAGCCAGTCGCCAAATCGGTCAAAACGCCGTTCGATTCCGAGCGGCGTCTTCCGTTGTGTCGATTCCTTGTCTGCCTCTGTCATGCTGTCTTTATCAATGCAAAAAGTGCATAGTTGATCATATCCATATAGTTGGCATCAATTCCTTCGCTGACGATCGTGTGCCCGTCGTGGCCTTCTATTTCCTTCGTGCGCATCAGTTTCTGGAGGATGATGTCGGTGAAACTGCTCACCCTCATATGCCTCCATGCCTCATCATAGTCGTGGTTTTTATTTTCCATCAGCCGGGTGGCTCCGTTGAGCTTTTCATCGTAAAGTTTCATGCATTGCTCGGGGGCGAGATTTTCGCCGGGTCCCAACTCCAACTGTATTAGTGCCATCACGCAGTAATTGACTATACCGATGAATTCCGGTCGTATTCCCTCATCCACAAATGCCACTCCCTTGTCTTCGATGCTCCGGATCCTCATTGCCTTTATCATGATCTGGTCCGTCAGACTCATTGGCCGCATGATACGCCATGACGTGCCGTAGTCTATCAGTTTTTTCTCAAATAGTTCACGGCATTCTGTCTTGGCAGTAGCAAACTCTTCTGCTGTCTTATTTTTGTTCTCTTCCATGTGGAATTTTATGAAATATGGGCTGTTTTTTTAATAACTCCACAAATTTAGCAAAAAAACACCAATATCAGACTATATACTCACTTTTTTTTTCTAATTTTGTATCTCAATCCTCAATTCTCAATTCTCAATTCTCAATTATGAATTCTATCCGTTTCATACCCGAATGGGAAGACATTGAATATGTGATGCTGGCTCTTCCCCATTCCGCCACCGACTGGAACTATATCCTGCCGGATGCCATCGACCAATACAAGAGGCTCGTCTCTGCCATCACCGGCGAAGGCATAAAGGTGCTGCTTCTTTGCCCTGACCCTTTGGAGGCTGCCGATATAATGGCGAAATGCGACCAAAAGATTATCCTCTACATAAAGATGGACTACAACGATACCTGGACCCGGGACTATGGTATGCTATCCGTGGTCCGAAACGACCGTCTGCGTGCCCTCGACTTCGGATTCAATGCCTGGGGGCTTAAGTTTGCCGCCGACAAAGACAATCTTGTAAACCTCTCGCTGCAGCAAGCCGGCGTTCTTGCCGATGGCGTCTATCGCAACGAACGTGACTTCGTGCTCGAAGGTGGCTCGGTGGAATCCGACGGGAATGGCACCATTCTGACCACAACACGATGCCTTACATCTCCAAATCGCAACGGTGGAAAGAGCAAATCGGATATAAACCATATTCTTTCTTCGCGCCTTGGCGCTGAGCATATCCTGTGGCTCGACCATGGCGCCTTGGATGGTGACGACACGGATTCGCATATTGACACTCTTGCTCGTCTGGCACCAGACGATACCATAGTCTTCACTGGAACCCGCAATTTCGACGACCCTATGTTCGAACCTCTGCTTGCAATGAGAGCACAACTCTCCATGTTCCGAACTCTGGAAGGAAACCCCTACAATCTCGTCGAACTTCCCCTTCCCGACACGGTGTCCGACACGGACGGTAGCCGCCTGCCTGCCACCTATGCGAACTATCTCGTGGCTAATGGGGTTATCTTTATGCCCACCTATGCCCAACGCGACAAGGACCGGTTGGCTATGCGCTCAATTCGAATCGCTTTTCCTGGCCACAAGGTGGTCGGGGTCGATTGCCGCACTCTGCTACGCCAGCATGGCTCTCTTCATTGCGCCACGATGCAAATTCCAAAAGGAATAATTAATTCAACTTTCGCAAACGAAAGTTGAGGTTTATAGGTTTATGGTTTATAGGTTTATGTTATTGGTAGCCTTACAATTTTATATTTTTCAGGCCGATTATCTGATTTGTCAGAAAACCTCTGGATTCAGTCCGGGAATAAATGATACTGATAAAATAAACCCATAAACCTATAAACCCATAAACCTTAAGTTGAGCTTGCGAAACTTAAATAAACATTTAGATTATGACTAAAATAGGAATAGTACAACATAACTTCAGCGAGGACGTCGAGACTAATCGCGCAAGGAATCTCTCCGCAATCCGTTCTCTTGCTGAGGAAGGAGCTCAGCTAATAGTCCTCTCCGAACTCCACGACTCCCTCTATTTCTGCCAATGTGAGGATGTCGCAAATTTCAAATATGCCGAGGAGCATCCCGGCGATTTCTTCTCTATCTACTCTAATGCAGCTAAGGATAATCGCGTAGTCATCGTGGCAAGCAGTTTCGAGCGTCGCGCACCCGGCCTCTATCATAACACGGCCGTCGTTTTTGAAAAAGATGGTTCTCTGGCCGGACGATATCGGAAGATGCACATCCCGGATGACCCGGGCTTTTATGAGAAATTTTATTTCACTCCCGGCGACCTTGGATTCCATCCCATCGACACCTCCGTTGGCCGTCTTGGTGTTCTCGTCTGCTGGGACCAGTGGTATCCCGAAGCCGCCCGACTGATGGCCCTCGATGGCGCCGAATTGTTGATTTATCCCACTGCAATCGGTTGGAATCCGGATGACCCTCAGGATGAGAAAAACCGGCAGAGAGAAGCGTGGATCACCGTCCAACGAGGCCATGCCGTCGCCAACGGCATTCCGGTCATCTGCGTCAACCGTGTCGGATATGAGGAAGACCCAACCGGTTCTTCTTCCGGCATTGATTTCTGGGGGAGCAGTTTTGTGTGCGGTCCTCAGGGTGAGTTCCTTTTTCAGGCCCCGGAAGACAAAACTTCCGAGGAAATAGTGCAAATCGACCTTGACCACTGCGAAAATGTACGCCAATGGTGGCCTTTCCTTCGCGACCGCCGCATCGACGCTTACTCCGACCTCTCAAAGAGATTCCTTCACTAATCCACCTAAACCCTAAACACTAATCCAATTGGACAACTATATCGACATTTCCGGCATTTCTCTCCATTTTCGTGACTCCGGCGAAAAAAACCTTCCCCCCGTCGTGATAATGCACGGTTGGGGTTGCACCCTTGACACTGTGAAATCTATCGAGGACCTCTTCCGCGGTAAGATGCGTACCATCAACGTGGATCTTCCCGGTCATGGGAAAAGCTCCGAACCGGCTTCTGTGTGGGGTGTGGAAGAATATACACGTCTCATCGAACATCTGATAAAGAAGCTCAACCTCAAACGCCCCGCGCTCGTCGGGCATTCATTCGGCGGCAGAATTGCCATATTGCTCAGCTCTCGAAATGACATCGACAAGGTTCTTCTCGTAGATGCTGCCGGCATAAAACCAAAACGTGGCTTCAACTACTACCGAAAGGTATATACCTTCAAGATAATGAAGCTTTTCATCAATCTCTTCTTCGGTAAAAGAAAAGGCGGCGTCATTCTCGACCGCTTCAGGTCGAAGAAAGGCTCTGCCGACTATCGAAACTCTTCCCCGCGTATGCGCGCAATCATGAGCAAATGCGTCAATGAAAACCTCAAGCACGTCATGCCCTCCATAAAAGCACCCGTGCTCCTTATATGGGGCGAGGATGACACTGCAACTCCCCTTTCCGACGCCCAGACTATGAAACGCCTGATCCCTGACGCCGGTCTGGTGTCATTCCCTGGATGCGGTCACTATTCTTTTCTCGACAATCCCTTCGGCTTCCGAGCCGCTGTCTCCTCTTTCTTCAACCTCTAATCCCCAATTCCCAATTCCCAATTATGAACATCTTCTCAATCTTAATCCTCATAATCTGCGGCTGCTATATGCTGCTCATTTTCAAGCACGACATCCACATGCTTCAGCAAAACAGCTACCGCATCGACCGCTATTGGAAATGGCTTAATCGCTCCGGCGACATTGCTTCCGCTTCCCGTATGGTCACCGTTTGCATCTTGTTTCTGCTTTTCTCAACCCTGCTCTCCACCGCTGCCAATGCAATCATAGCGGCTATCGTTTGCATTTGTCAGGCTATATGGATGCTCCGCCAGAAATTCAAAAAGCCACTCGTGTTCACCCCAAGGGTGAAACGCATATATGCTGTCTGCGCTTTAATCAGTATTGCAATTGTAGTCGCCTTGGAACTCACCGTCGGACGCGACGGCAGCGATGCCTTCCTTTACTATAGCGGCCCCCAGGTCTCTCTCGGTGTCCTCCTCATGCTCTGCATATTCTCCTGGGCTATTGCAATTCTTGCAATTCTGATTCTTAAACCGGTGGAGAATGTTATCAACAATAAATACCGCAACGAGGCAATCTCCATTCTCCGGTCTATGCCCGACCTGAAGATCATCGGAATCACGGGCAGCTATGGCAAGACTTCCACCAAACATTTTCTCAATAGAATTCTGTCGGAGCATTTCGACGTGCTTATGACCCCGGGTAGCTACAACACCCCCATGGGGGTGATCCGGACTGTGCGCGAGATGATGAAGCCTTACAACGAGGTGTTTATCTGCGAAATGGGCGCAAAACAGATCGGTGACATCAAGGAAATTTGCCACATGGTGCATCCGCAGATTGGTATCCTCACTGCTGTCGGACCTATGCACCTCGAGTCTTTTAAATCTATCGAGAATGTGCAACGCACAAAGTTTGAACTCATTGATGCTCTCCCCGCAGATGGTTTCGGTGTGGTAAATAATGACTTTGAGTATTGCGCCAACCGTAAGGTGGACAATGTCAAAATAGCCCGCTATGGTGTCTCCTCCTCCGATGGTTGCGACTTCTCCGCCAAGAATATCGAATATTCTGCCTCTGGCACCACATTCACCGTGGTTGGCACAGATGGCACCCAAATCGACCTGAAGACTCACCTCGTGGGAGAATGTAACATTTCAAATCTTTTGGCTGCTGTCATTGTGGCCCGCCATCTCGGATTGAGCAATGATGAAATCCGCCGTGGCGTAGAGGCTATCGAACAGGTGGAGCATCGCCTTAATGTCAAACGAACCCCCGGTGGCGTGACTATAATCGACGATGCTTTCAACTCCAACCCTGCCGGCTCGCGCATGGCCGTCGATGTGCTCTCGCAGTTCAAGGATGGCAAGAGAATTATCGTGACCCCGGGAATGATTGAGTTAGGTGGCGAACAGCAGAGACTAAACCGCGAACTTGGCCGACACATCGGTGAAAACGTCAATGTGGCTGTCATCGTCGGCACCTACAACCGCGATGCTCTCGTTGCGGGCATCCAATCGACTGATTTCAAAAAGGAAAACCTGCATATCGTCGATAGTTTCGCCGATTCGCAGGTTTTGCTTGGTAAGATCCTAAAGCCGGGAGATGTCGTGCTTTATGAGAATGACCTTCCCGACAGTTTCAATTGACCTATAGGTAGGCCTCGAGGTGGTTCTGGAGGTCTGACGCGGAGTGAACTCTCGATGCTCGCCATTCCAGCTTGTCGTTTTTGAAAATCATCAGTGTTGGCACTGACTGCACCACATATTTCCGCGCAAGTCCCCCTTTAGTTCATAATCAATTTTAAGAAAAAATGTCTGATTCCTCAACTACAACAGCTGCTGCTGACATCTCCAAAGACTGGTCGATGCTCGAAAATCTCTCCCTCAACGATGCCCTCTCGAAAATGGCAAATTCCATAGTCGATTTTGCTTTCCGTCTCTTAATTGCCATCGTGATCTTCTACGTCGGCAGATGGATAATCCGCAAAATCATAGGTTTTATCCACAATATCCTCGGAAACCGAAAGGTGGACCTTTCCCTCGCCACTTTCGTCCGCTCTTTCGTCCAGATTCTCCTCTACTTCATCCTCATAGTGACAATCGTCGGCATTCTCGGAATCGAAACAAGCAGTTTTCTGGCCCTCTTCGCCTCTGCCGGCGTCGCTATCGGCATGGCTCTTAGCGGAACCCTCCAGAACTTTGCGGGTGGCGTGCTTATCCTGCTCCTCAAACCCTACAAGGTCGGTGAATACATCGAAAGCCAAGGTTATGCCGGCACCGTCTATGAAATCCAGATGTTCCATACTGTCATAACTACCCCCGACAACAAGACCATCCTCATCCCAAACGGTATGCTCTCGACAAGCAGCGTCAACAACTACACCCGACAGCCGCGCCGCCGCGTAGATTGGAACATCGGTATGTCTTACGGCGATAGCTTTGAAAATGCAAAAAACGCAATTCTCGAAATTGTAAATTCCGACCCGAGAGTCCTTAAAGGTGATGGAATCCCCGAACCTTTTGTAGGTCTCACCGAACTGGCCGACAGCAGCGTAAACCTCACTGTCAGAGCTTGGGTACACAGCGACGACTACTGGGGCCTCTATTTTGACCTCTATAATCGCTTCTATACCGAACTTCCCGCCAAAGGCGTAAACTTCCCATTCCCTCAGCTCGACGTCCATCTCCAAAAATAGTTGCAGCCGTTGCCGTCGTTTTCTCCTGACCCATCAGCGCGTATTCCCCCTTACGCCAGCCTTTTTGCACCGCCCCCGAGCTTCAGCTCAGCCCAGTCGCCAATAAAACCCAAAAGCACCTGATAATTGTTATATAATAAAAGCAAAATCTTCAAAAAATATGAACAAACAGCAATTCAAAAAAGCAGTCGAAGCCGTTGGCGCTTCCATCTGCAACGAGATGATGACTGTCTATTACAACGTCAAAGACGTTGACCAGAACAAAATTTCTCAGGCCGTTGCCAAAGTCCTCGGTGCATCCGCAGCCGCCAAAAGCAACGCCAACGTCTATTTCGACCGCGGACATAAAGGCTTCGCAGATGTCATGGAATACAATAAGGCAAAGTCTGACTTCTTCAAGAAACTCTTCAAGAAAATCCACGCTGACTTCAACTCTGAAATCGCTGCTGCCCTCAAACTCTTCAACGAGGCTGTGCCTAAGGCGGTCAAGGATGCCAACAAAGCATGAATATCTGGAAATTTGCCCTAAAAACTGCCGGCTGGTCCTTCGTCATTAATGTCCCGGCTTTCGACAAGTGTGTGATTTGCGTCGCACCTCACACTTCCAACTGGGATTTCATCTTAGGCCTGGCTGCTTATCGCTCTGTGGGAAGAAAAGCCAACTTCCTTATGAAAAGTTTCTGGTTTTTCTTCCCGCTAAAATATCTGTTGCGCTATTTCGGCGGAATTCCTGTCGTGCGTAGTAAGGATAAACAGAAAGGTTCCCTTACTGAAAAGATAATCCATCTGTTCGAGAATGAACCTTACGTCAACCTCGCCGTAACCCCGGAAGGAACCCGGAGCGCTACCGACAAGTGGAAAACCGGCTTCCTTTATATCGCCTATGGCGCCAAGGTCCCAATTCTCCTCGCCGCCATCGACTATAGCCATCGCCACATGGTTATTGACAAGGTTTTTCACCCCTCCGGCGATGTCGATGCCGACATGAAAGAAATCAGAAACTACTACTCCCAATGGCGCAACGCCGCCCGCTATCCCGAAAAATTCATCCCCTGAACTATCCCCTCATGAACAATACCCTTAATGTCTGCCTGTTTCCAATGACCCTCTCATGGGGAGACAAAGAAGAAAACTTCTCAACTCTTGAAAAGTCGCTGGAATTCATGCATCCGTCCACTGACCTGCTTATCCTCCCTGAAACTTTCTCCACCGGTTGCCCTTACGGCGACAAGGAGGATGTACGTCCTCTTGCCGAAAGAAACTCGGGCGAGACCATTGAGAGGATTAAACGTCTTGCATGCAAATATGGTATCGCAATTGCCGGCAGTTTTTTGGCTGATACCGGCGGCCTGCTCGCCAACCGTGCTTTCTTCATCGAACCCTCCGGCGAGGAGTATTTTGCCGACAAAAAACATCTATTCACTATGGCCGGCGAAGACAAGATCCTTTCTGCTGGCAACAAACGGCTCAAGGTGCGTTTCAGGGGTTGGGAGATAGCGATGATCGTTTGCTACGACCTTCGTTTTCCGGTATGGTGCCGGAATGTAAACAATGAGTATGACCTCCTGATAGCTGTCGCCAACTGGCCAATCCCAAGGGTGGATGCCTGGAATAAGCTCCTCGTGGCGCGCGCCATCGAAAATGAAGCCTACGTCTGTGGCGTCGATTGCAAAGGCATTGACTGCAAGGGAATCGAATATAATGGCAGCAGCATGGCCATCGACTATAAAGGTCGCGACATCTCCGTGACCGATCCCGAAGATAAAGGTTTCATCTATGCATCCCTTTCTCTCGACAAACTCCGCCACTTCCGCTCCAAGTTCCCCGCCTTCCGCGACGCCGACCCCTTCTCCCTCTAATCCCCCTCCCCCCTTTAATTCCCTTCTCCCTCTAATCCCCTCCCTTTAATTCCCTTCTCCCTCTAATCCCCCCTCTTTAATTCCTTGCGTCAGAACATGGAGACCGCGCTCCATGATATGCTGCCACACCCATCCGCCGTCCCGAGTCTTCGCATGGAAGCGGCGTGCTTTAGCCGCCGCCCTATACTCCATTCTTACGCAGGCGTAAGAACCATTTCATCGTTAAGAAAGTAAAAATCAATAAAATAATCCGCCTACCCAAATGCAATTTCAAATGTCTGTGATATTTGGTTTCAAAAGACTGTGATATTTATTACTGTGCTACGCAAGCATTGCGTAGGTGCTGTCTTTATTCCATCTGATTTTCAACTCTTAACTCTCATCGGTTTGATGTTACCAAAACTAACATACCCCCGGAGCTTTGAGCGCACCTCACACCTGCGCTCAAAGCTCCTTTTTTTTCTTTTCAGACCAAATTTTTTACTCAACTTTCGGTTTTAGAGTTTTGTCAATAAAATAAAATATAACATTATGGATAGCAAAGATTTGACCTCAACGCCGATGTCGGCAAAGCCGACTTTTTGGCGCGGATGGATGCGGATTTTTTATTAATTTTGAATTTTGAATTTTGAAAAGGTCTTCGGCAGG
>CAYMBR010000034.1:0-23846 GCA_964388725.1 uncultured Sangeribacter sp.
ACAAAATATCCTTCCGAAGGAGGATATCAGTATAATCAAATGAAAAATTCAGATTGAGTAAGAAATAAAAAGAACAATGCAGATTGTGTGGACTGCATTGTTCTTTTTTATTTATTCTTTTAAATTTCAGAGGGGTTTGATTGAAATTGCATAACCGCCACCTGCGAGTGCTCCCGTGGTCAGTTTGCTTTTCGATGTCACATTTTTCTTTGTGATGACATATCTTGTCTGTCCATCCACAGTGTTGGCATCAGGAGCCTCTGCATAGATTGTGGCCTCGTATTTGCGACCCGGGTCAAGGAAGTCGAGAGTGATGGTACTCTTGCGGTCGTTGACACCTGATGTGCTGCCTACATACCACTCATCGGAGTTTTTGTCTTTGCGGGCTACTGTCACATACTCCATCGGCTCAGCCTCAAGATATACACTCTTCTCCCACTCTACCGGCACATCTTTTATAAACTGGAACGCATCCATGTGTTTCTCGTAGTGTTCAGGTAGGTCTGCTGCCATTTGCAGAGGACTGTACATGGTCACGTAAAGAGCCAACTGTCCGGGTATTGTAGATGCAATCTTGCTGTTGTTGCCCGGAGTGAATGTGCTGAGGTCAAACTCAAATATACCCGGAGTGTAGTCCATCGGACCACCCTGCAGACGGGTGAAAGGAAGTATTGAGGTGTGCCACTTGTCGTTGCCTCCCATAGCCTGGTATTCTGTGCCTCGTGCACTTTCATTGCCTATCAGATTTGGATAAGTGCGGGCAAGGCCGGTCGGTCGTGTTGCCTCATGGGCATTTACCATAATCTTGTGTTCGGCGGCTTTCTTCACTGCATAAAGATAATGGTTGTTGAGCCACTGCGAATAGTGGTACTCCCCTCTTGGAATGATGTTGCCCACATATCCGCTTTTCACGGCATTGTAGCCATTGTCGTTCATAAACTGATATGCATCCTCGAGATGACGCTCGTAGTTGCGCACTGAAGCGGAAGTCTCATGATGCATCATAAGTTTCACTCCCTTGCTCTTAGCATATTCATTGAGTCCCTTAAGGTCAAAATCAGGATAGGGTGTCACGAAATCGAAAACGTAGTCTTTCGACTGACCGAACCAGTCTTCCCAACCTTCGTTCCAACCCTCGACGAGTACCTGGTCAAAACCATGTTCAGCGGCAAAGTCAATGTAGCGTTTCACCTTCTCTGAGTTTGCACTGTGCCTTCCGTTGGGTTTGGTTTTGGAGTAGTCAGTCTCTCCGAGTTTCACTGAATAGACATCATCCGTATAGTTCCATGTGCCTGCTCCGGTGATCATCTCCCACCATACGCCGATGTATTTCACTGGTTTAATCCATGAAGTGTCCTCGTAGTCAGTCGGATCATTGAGATTGTAGATGAGTCGGGAAGCGAGTATGTCGCGGGCATCATCTGTAATGATGGCTGATCTCCAAGGAGATTTGGTCGGTGTCTGCATATATCCCTTGCGTCCCTGGTTGTCGGGAGTAAGCCACGACTTGAATGTCATCGTGGTGTCGTTGAGATTTAGATGCATTGTCGGATAGTCGATTGTGCCGGCCTCATGAAGGTTGATATATACGCCATCATCAGTTTTCAACTGCAATGCCGTCTGCACACCGGTCGGTGAGAATGTCGTGGTGGAGGCATTGTCGGGATTCACCTTGCTTGGGAAAAGATCCCGTATCTCGCTGAGTTTGGATTTTGTGTAGTTGTATTCCTGGGTGTCATAGTCGCCGGGAATCCAATAGGCTGTATGGTCGCCGGTCATTGCAAACTCCGTGTCTTCCTCAGCTATCACAAAGTAATTGAGGTTGGGCTGCTCTGGGAATTCATAGCGAAAACCAATTCCGTCATCGTAGGCACGAAAACAGATGTTCATCGTGCGGTCGAAAGCAGGCTGGGTCAGCTCCACTGTCATCTGATTGTAGTGGTTACGGATTTCCGATTCCTCTCCCCACACTGGTTTCCATGTGTCATCCACCGATTCGCGGGTGGTGTCAACAAGTTTGAATCCATCTTTGAGCGAGAGTGCATCGGCTGCTGTCTTCTTGCCCTGATGCTCAAAACTGTTGCGTCCTGACTCACTGAAAAGTTGAAAACCAAGATGAGAAGGGGCGATTATCTCCTTCCCCTTGAAATCCACCCAATAGGTTGGTTTTCCATCCTGAAGTTCAAAATTCAGCACGATGTCGCCATCAGGAGAAGTCAGAGTCTCCGGGGCCGCCATCAGAGTAAGAGGGGCCGCCAAGAGTGGTAAAAGATATTTTCTTGTCATATTATTTTGGGTATGATGATTATTGTTATTTTGTCATTTTGTCATTTTGTCATTTTGTCATTTTGTCAAGATGTCAATTTGTCAATTTGTCAAGATGTCAAGATGTCAAATTGATAATCTTTTAAGGATTGTCTGAGGCAGTGCGGGCATCGGTGTCCCGCTGCGTATGTCCGCGCTTTGAGCGAGTATTCTTGTCCGCATCTTTCGCATTTTAGATTTAGTCGAGAATTGGGATCTGAATTTTCAGCGCCATCATCGCCATCGTGTCGCGAAGCCGATTGTGCATTGCGCATTGTGCATTGTGCATTGTCTGGAGGTGTCAGATCAAACTGTGCCCAGTCTGGAAGAGCTTCCCATGCCTCTTTGCTACCCCATGCTGCATTGATGCGCGGAGTGATGTCGTTTTCAATCCACCACATCGGTCCCAATTCCGGTGTCTTTGCCACATGCTTCATAAACATTTTCAATGCAAATGCCGGCGCAAGCGGTGCAAGTGAAAAATACCATGGCAATTCTCTCTTCATCTGCTTGAAATATTCATCCAAGGGTGTACCCTTGCGGAAATGCAGTATCTCTTCGAGTTCTTCAGAGTCTTCATACCACATTCCATGGAAGTTGTCGGTGGCAAACCAATTGGCATTGAAGATTTTCTCCGGCGGCGGACATCCCATGACCTTCAGTAGTTTGCATTCAAACTCATAGTTTGTGAACCGGTATTCCACTCCCCCTCCGATATTATAGCATTTGTTCCAGAAAGAGTCCGGCACCTCATCGCGGCATACTCGTTCGAGAACCCTTCCGGAGTCTTCTGCAGTCACCCACTCGATGACTCCCTTGAGTGGCACATGAAATGATATTGGGTCTGAGGCTTTCATCAGAAGTCCACTGTGCAAAATAGCAGTCTGCCGTAGCGATACCCACCATTTTAGGTCTGATTCTATAAGAAGTTTTTCCGATTCTATCTTTGAGTAAGAGTATGCGTCCATCTCGGCCGCGTTCAGTGGGTCGCCGCTTTTACCCCATAGATTGGGGGCGTTGTGAGGCCCATATTGCGACACAGAACCTATATAGACAACTTTTATCTCATCTTTCCGGGGCAATGCCGCCTCGATGATGTTCTGCATCGAACCGACATTGGTACGAATAGTCTTTTCCGGGTGCCAGTCGGCAGCCGGCGACACCATTCCGCCGACATGGAGCACTATGTCAGCTTCCGACACTCCTTCGGCAATTGCTTTCTTGTCGAGAAGGTCGCCCCAAAGCACCTTAACCCCTTTTTTCTGAAGAGTGGCAAGTTGCTTTCTGTTTTTCTTGCTGTCGCGGGCTAATACTGTTATTTCATATCGTTCAGGATGTCTGGAAAGCTCTTTGAGGGCATGAGAACCCATCACTCCCGTAGCTCCTGTAAGGAATATTTTTTTCATGGTTACAAAGATAATGAATTTTTTTATTAACTTTGCGAAAAAAATATTAAAAATATCTGTAATCATGAAAAAGATTCTTATATCTGCAATTGCTGTCTTGATGTCGCTTGCCGCGGCAGCGCAATTGAGAGTGTCGGTACTTGGCGACAGCTACTCCACCTTCGACGGACTTATACCCGAAGGAAATGAGCCTTGGTATTTCACAAATACAGAGGGAAATGACGTTGATTCTCCCGACCAGACCTGGTGGAGCATTCTGACCGATGCCAATGGACTTCAACTTGAGAAGAACGACTCCTACAGCGGTGCCACTGTCTCTTACACCGGCTATCGCGGTGAGGACTACAAAAGCCGCTCCTTCAATACCCGCGCCGACAGATTGGGCAATCCGGAGGTGATTTTCATCTTCGGTGGCACCAACGACGACTGGGCAAAGAGCCCGATAGGTGATTTCAAGTATTCAGATTGGACTGAAGAGGAGATGTACAGTTTCCGTCCCGCTTTCGCTCACCTTCTCAACAAATTGAGCACACTCTACCCTGATGCCCTGATAATCAATATCAGCAACAGCGATCTGGGAAGAAATGTGACGGAGTCAATGGCGGAAATCTGCAATCATTATGGAGTTCATAACGTCCGACTCCACAATATCGACAAGCAGCGCAATCATCCCTCGCAGAGCGGTATGAAGCAGATTGCCTATCAGGTGTGGAAAGACTCCGCTCCGGTCATCTACGATCACCTCAAAAAGAAATAAACAAGTCCCCATAATAAAAAAAGCTCCGCATTGCGGAGCTTTTTTTATGACATGCGGTCGCGGTAGTCTTCGTATGTGAATTCTCGGAGAAGAATCGGCTCCCCGGAATTTGGCTGCAGCCATATCGATGGGTGCTGTATGCCGTTAAACATATTGGTCTTAACCGTGGTGTAGTGGTTCATGTCGCATAGTGTCAGCCGCTCTCCCCGTTGCAACGGATGGTCGAAATCCCAGTCTCCGACAAAATCCCCGCTCAGACAGGAATTCCCTCCAAGTCGATAGGTGTATCTTGTCGAATCTCCTGAGTGTATATCCCTCACCCGCAGATCTTCATTGTCTTTTTCGGGAAGTGCCTCTGCAATCACCGGCTTGTAGGGCATTTCCAGGCAGTCCGGCATGTGGCAGGCAAAGGAGGCATCAATTATTGCTGTCTTTATACCGGCATCTTCCACCACGTCAAGAACTTCGGTGATGAGATCCCCGGTCTGCCACGTGAATGCACTTCCTGGTTCCATGATAATCTTCATGTTTGGATACTCCCCATGAAGCCCTTTCATAAGGGTGATAAGGAAGTCTATGTCGTAACCTTTGCGCGTCATGAGGTG
The DNA here is from genome assembly GCA_964388725.1 of uncultured Sangeribacter sp. Lineage (GTDB taxonomy): Bacteria > Bacteroidota > Bacteroidia > Bacteroidales > Muribaculaceae > Lepagella. Next base: position 5,073 of record CAYMBR010000034.1, read on the forward strand.
TCCTCCTCCCATATTGAGCCATTTTATATGTGGAAGCAGATGACCGTATTGCTCCTTAAGCGCATCAAGCACCTTGGCGAGGTCGTGGCTGTCTGATTCGCATAGGGCATGGAAATGCAACCCCTCAATTCCTTCCGGCAAACCTTCTGTCAAAGCCGACGCAGACTCTCCAAACCGTGAGCCGGGCACGCATGGATTATAGATATCAGTCTCTATCACGCTGCAGTGGGGATTGACACGCAGTCCTGCACTTACCCTCGACTCAGGATGCGAGGCATTCCATTCTCCTATTTGCGGTTTAAAACGGTTATATTGGGCTATTGAATTAAAGGTTATGTGGCTGCATCCTGCAAGAAATTGGGGGAAGGTAGCATCTGTATATACCGGGCAATAGGCATGTACATCATGTCCGAGATAATCGAGCGATAGCCGCATCTCATTTAGCGAACTGGCTGTGGATGCCGTGAAATATCGTTTGATGATGGGAAATGCCTTCCAAAGTGCATTGGCCTTGAATGCCATGATAATCTTCACATCGGCTTCTTCCTCCACCCGCTTCAGTAGCCGGAGGTTTCTCTCCATTTTCTCCTCATATACAATATAATATGGAGTCCTTAATTCTTTATTCCTCATTTCTTTTTCCCTTTTATTTACCCAAACCCCGCCCCAATAAACTAAACTCAAAACCCTAACCTCTAAACCCTGAACTCTAAACTCTAAACCCTAACCTCTAACCCTAAAAATCAATCTTCCCTTTCTTCGCCTCCTTGAGCATCTTTTCGCCTGGCATCAGGTAAATCTCAAGACGCCGGTTCTTTGCCCTGTTTTCCATCGATGTGTTCGGGACAAGCGGATTGTCGTCCCCAAAAGCGTATGAGAAGGTGTAGGAGGTGTCGGCTCCGTTTTCATCAAACCAGTCGGTCACGGCATCCACTCTTTCCTCCGTGATTTTCTCCCGGTAAGCCTCCGATCCAGTGTTGTCGGTATGCATCACGAGCAGGACCCTAAACATGTCAGGGCCCTTCATATATCTCTTTATTGGTGTGAGTAGTTTGGCTGCTTCGGGACTTAGTTCTGTCGAATTTGGAGCAAACAGTGCCTCGGCTGGTATCGTGATGAGTAGCACTTCCTTGTTGCGGAAAGCCTCGAGGGTGCATACTCCCTTTCTTGGGGATAATGGTCCGTTCATCAATTTTTGTCTTGCCTCAAGATCCTGAAACTTACGAATCAATTCTGCTGCTTTTGGTTCCTTGGATAGATCCACCGATTTCAGCATTTGCGTGAAAGTCATATCCTCGAGTTCCGTCTGCGCGTTTGCCACTAATGGCAGCATTACAAGCAACATCGAAAATATAAATGTCCTAATACAATTCATTCTTATTCTTCTTATATAGACATAATTCCCCATCCCCAACTCATAAACCTATAAATCCATAAACTCCCCAATAAACTAAACTCTAAACCCTAATCTCTAAACATTTCCTCAGTTCAATTCCAATAATCCATCAGGCAGATTCATCCTGATGGTTTTTGTTTCTTCATCAATTTCCTCGATGAAATCTTCTGTCAGGGGAATATATATGGTCTTGCCATCCTGAGTTTCCACAATAAAGAGTTCATTCTCAGTGTTGGAATCTATTTCAATCACGTTCCCTATCTCTCCCTTGTCCGTGTCAATTATGGTGCACCCCACAAGGTCATCATATAGAGTATAGTCCTCATCATAGTTTTCCTCCATATACTCCTTCAGTTTATCTTTCCGGGCATAAATTGTCTTGTTGACAAGTTGTTTTGCCTCAAACTCACTGTCAATTCCCTCAAACTTCACAAGGTAAGAAAAACTCCCTTTGGTGCGTATGCTGTCGGCATAAAACGGCACATAGATGCCATCAATGTCAATGATTGCAGGATTCCCTTCCTCAAGATATTCCGGATCTATATCGAGCATCACGTTGAGTTCTCCCTTCAGAGCATGGGTCTTCTGTAGTTTCCCAACTGCACTTATCTCTTCTTCTCTAATCATACAATATTGCTCTAACCCTTAACTCTTAATTTCTAAAAATCCTTGCTCCAAGAGCATTGAGTCGCTCATCAATTTTCTCGTAGCCTCGGTCGATCTGGTCTATGTTGTCGATATGGCTCGTACCTTTGGCAGCCATCGCCGCTATCAGCAGGGCAATACCGGCCCGGATATCCGGACTCACCATCTTTGCTGCGCGGAGTGAATTGAACTTGCCACTGCCTATCACCGCAGCGCGGTGTGGGTCGCAGAGAATTATCTTCGCCCCCATGTCGATGAGTTTATCCACAAAGAATAGACGGCTCTCAAACATTTTCTGATGGATCAGCACGCTTCCTCGTGCCTGGGTGGCTGCCACAAGGAAAATACTGAGCAAGTCTGGCGATAGTCCCGGCCAGGGGGCATCGGCAATTGTCATGATCGACCCGTCAAGAAACGAGTCTATCTCATAGATGTCCTTCTGGTTGATCTCTATGTCGTCGCCTTTCACTTTCAGGGAAATGCCAAGGCGTGCGAAGGAATCGGGTATGATGCCCAAGTCTTTAACACCGACATTTTTTAATATCAGATCACTTCCTGTCATGGCGGCAATTCCTATGAAACTGCCGACTTCTATCATGTCGGGCAGAAGATGGTGGGTCGCGCCGGAGAGAGATTTAACTCCATCTATTCTCAACAAGTTGCTCCCTACTCCATCTATTTTGGCTCCCATTTTGATCAGCATCCGGCAAAGCTGCTGGATGTAAGGCTCACAGGCGGCATTATAGATGACGGTCCTTCCCTCGGCAAAGACTGCGGCCATAATAAGATTGGCAGTGCCGGTCACAGATGCCTCATCAAGAAGCATATATACTCCTCTCAATCCATTGGGTGCCGTTATGTTGAAAGCCCTTATCGATGAGTCATATTCAAATTTCGCACCAAGTTTTTCAAGTCCGAGAAGATGTGTGTCGAGTCGCCTGCGCCCTATCTTGTCGCCTCCAGGTTTGGGCAAAATGGCCTCTCCGAATCTTGCCACAAGTGGACCTGTCACCATCACCGATCCGCGAAGCGAATGGGCCTTCTTGCGAAACTCCTCGGTGTGTAGATACCCGAGATTCACATTGTCGGCCTGAAACTCACACGTATGGTGGTCGATATATGATATCTTTACCCCCAAGTGGCTAAACAGGTCTATAAGGTTATTCACGTCAGCAATGTCGGGAAGATTGGATATCTTCACCTTCTCTGATGTCAGCAATGTTGCGCATATCACTTGCAATGCCTCGTTTTTTGCGCCTTGTGGTTCAATGGAACCTTGGAGTCTGCAACCTCCTTCTACAATGAATTCACTCATAATTTTCTGTCATGTATTCACATCGCGTAGATATTTGTCACTCGGTTCCGGTGGAATCTCGTAGAAGTTCTTTTTATTTCGGCGATTATTGTTAGTAATAATATTCTAACAAACAAATCACTTCTTTTTCTTATTCTGCTTTTGATTTTTATTTGTAAGCACCTCCTGATAGTCGTAGAGCTGGATATCTCCAGGCATTAAATCTATCTTCCCATCGCTCATGAAGCAAAGGTCGCGAAGCACCTTTTGGTCGCTGACTGCTTCCTTGTTGTGGGCCAACATCAGTTTCTTCATGTGGTTGGCGATCACTCCAATCAGTGCATGTTTTTCCTCCGAATCTTCCATTGCGGCCACTGTCTGCACCATATCCTGTATATGTTTCCCATAGTAACGGAATAGTATATCCCGCGCGTTGCTGTAGGGGATTGTTTCAGGTGTCGGATTGGCCTCTTCTTCTGTCACCACTGGCACCGGAAAATCGATGTCGAGTTTGAATCCTGACATGATGTTGATGTGATCCCATATCTTCTTGCGGTCGTTGGGGTCTTTTTTGAGTGCCGGAAATAGTGTGGTCATTATTTCGGCAATGGCATACGCACATCTTGTGCGCTCTTCGCGATCCGGTATCTCCACGCAGAATTCCACAAGATTCTGGATGTTGCGCCCGTATTCCGACATCTTCAGAACCGGCATCCCGGTGTTGTAGGGTATCAACTTCACCATCTCCTGCGGAACCGCCGTCATGCCTATTTCCGCAGTGCCTATCAATTCTTGGCCGATACCTATATTGTTCATTTCTTCCATATTATATTTTTTAATTATAGTCCTTTCACTGCACTTTTCTTGGCCTCGTAATCCTTTATATATTCCGGCACACTGTATGCCACATCAAGGAAATCTCCTTCCCGGAATGCCTTCTCGGCAAGGGCCGTCATGTCTATGGCGTGGGGATTGAGATTGTCGATCCAATGGTAATTCTCTCCTCTGAGAACTTCCTTCGACTTTGCCGCCCCGTCTCCCATGAAGTAAATTTCCCTGTTAGCCAGAAGTGAGTCATAGCAGCCCTCGGTCAATATCATTGGGGTCGGGTCAAGCAGGGCATTGAGTCTGAAATCGTAGGCTGCTGTGTAGACCTCCATGCGTCTCGCATCTATCATCGGAACCAATATCTCCGTACCCTCCCACTCTATATTGCGAAACATTGCCTTCACTGCCAAAAGTTTGAGGGTGGAAACCCCTATCAGTGGCACGTCAAGTGAATAGCAAAGTCCCTTGGCCATCGACATACCAATCCTCAGACCGGTGTAGCTTCCCGGTCCCATGCTGACGGCAACGGCATCAATCTTCCACTCCTTGCGTTGCGCCTCGCGCATACAGTCTTCGACAAAGGGTCCAATTGCCCGCGCATGGTTCATCTCCACATTGTCCTCGCGGTTAAACTCTGCGAGTCCTTCATGGATGAGTGCCACACTGCAATATTTGCCTGAGGTTTCTATAGCTAATATAGTGCTCATTTATCTATTTTCATTTTTGTCTAAATGACATTTTGTCATATTGTCAAATTGTCAATGATTCGGGTTGTCTAATATTTCCTTTATCTGCGTTGCGCAGCGCATCCCATCTATGGCGGCCGACACAATGCCTCCGGCATATCCGGCCCCTTCTCCGGCCGGATAAAGCCCACTTATTTCGGTATGCTGTAAGGTCTCCCTGTCTCTTGGTATCCTTACCGGACTTGATGTCCGAGATTCCAATCCGATCAGTATCGCCTGGTTGGTGAGGAATCCCTTCGCCTTCTTTCCAAACTCCCTGAAACCCTTCTGAAGCCTTGTGGCAATGAAAGGAGGTAGCATCTTGTCGATTCTTGCCTCATACAATCCCGGCAGATAACTGGATGGCGGCACATTCTTGGAATCCTTGCCATCCACAAAATCCTGCATCCTTTGGGCCGGGGCCGTGATGCTATGGCCAGACTCTTCAAAAAATTTCTTTTCCATATCCTCCACAAGGTCGAGCATCTCGAACACTCCACGGTCGGAGTATTCCGTAAAATCGCCGGGACGTATCTCCACCACCATACCCGAATTGGCCCATATGCTGCTTCGTGCGGATGCCGACATACCGTTTACCACCAGCTCTTCCGGACCGCTGCCTGCTGCCACCACAACGCCTCCGGGACACATGCAGAAACTATACACCCCGCGACCATCCACCTGGGTCACAAAACTGTATTCCGCTGCCGGCAACCATCGTCCGCGGCCATTGGGATTGTGATATTGTATTTGGTCTATAAGATTCTGCGGATGTTCGAGGCGAACTCCCATGGCAAGGCCTTTTGCCTCAAGCCGGACCCCATCCCTGTGAAGATTCCTATACACGTCGCGGGCTGAATGTCCGGTGGCAAGTATCACGTTGTCTGTCGCAATCTCTTTGCCATCCGATGTCACCACTCCCCTCACCTTATCGTCAGTAATCAATATCTTATCCACCCGTGTCTGAAACCGGACCTCGCCTCCTCTTTCAATGATGGACTGGCGGATGTTTTTCATGATTCCCGGCAAGCGGTCGCTCCCTATGTGCGGATGGGCATCCACCAGGATTTCCTCCTTGGCACCGTGTTGCACGAGCAATGATAGCACCTCCGTCGGATTACCTCGTTTTTTGCTACGGGTGAAGAGTTTGCCATCAGAGAATGTCCCGGCACCACCCTCTCCAAAGCAGTAGTTTGATTCCGGATCAATTTTCCTTTCGCGGTTTAGTGTTGCTATGTCCAGACGTCGGGAATCCACATCCTTTCCGCGTTCCAATACTATGGGACGCAATCCCAATTCTATACATTTGAGAGCTGCGAAAAGTCCGGCTGGTCCCGCACCTACAATCACAACCGTATGTTTGGAATCCGAGACATTTGGGAATATGACCGGAGAATAACCTGAAGCAACTTTCTTGTCATCAGCGAAAGCTATTCTTACCGTGAGGTTTATTATGATGTCACGCTTGCGGGCATCTACCGAGCGGCGAACGATTTTCCAATCGTTTACCTTGCAACCGGCCATACCTGCAATTTTTTTTGCAAGCAGTTCCGGTGTTGCCGCAACCTCAGGCGATACACGAAGCGTTATTTCTTTAAGCATACAATATTATTCTGAATAATTCTACAAAATTAATAAATATTTTTGGCACTTACGCAAAAGTTGAGTAATTTTGTAGTATTGGAAGTGATAAATCATGGAAAAGAAAAGAAACATGGGTTGTCTGTTCGACCTCGATGGCGTGCTGATCGACAGCGAACGGATGTACACCAAAATATGGGAGGCCATCGAAGAGCAATGGACCACCGGCATTGACAATTTCGCATATAAAATAAAAGGCACCACCCTCGAGGATATCCTCGACCATTATTTCCCCGACGAGAAAGTGAAGTCGCAGGTTATCATGGAACTTTATCGTCTTGAGGGACTGATGATCTATACGCCAATGCCAGGTGCCATGCAACTCCTTGATGATTTGCGGGAAAGAAACATACCCGTGGCTCTCGTCACGAGCAGCAACGACCTAAAGATGCAACATCTTTGGAGCGATATGCCTGTTCTCAAGGAAAAGTTTGACGTGATTATCACCGGCGACGAAGTCACTCATTCAAAACCCAATCCTGAAGGTTATCTCACAGCCGCTCATCGCCTTGGCGTAGACCCGGCAAAATGCGTCGTCTTTGAGGATTCCCTGCAGGGTGTCAAAGCCGGAAAAGCTGCCGGGGCCTACGTTGTAGGTGTAGCCGGAACATTGAAAGCAGAAGATATCGCTCCTTTTTCCGACACTGTCGTCAATGGCGTCGCCGAGGTTGATATCGATGCCATTTCCAAAGAATTGGAATCCTGACAATTTGACATATTGACAATTTGACAGTATGATGATGCTATGAACAATTTCGAACCTCTGGCGGAACGCCTGCGACCCAACACCCTTGATGACTATATCGGTCAGAAACATCTTGTGGGGGAATGTGGCATAATCCGCAACATGATAGAGACCGGGAAGGTCAATTCGTTCATTCTCTGGGGACCTCCCGGAGTGGGCAAGACCACCCTTGCCCGAATCATAGCCAACACCATCGATGCTAAGTTTTATACTCTAAGCGCAGTGACTTCCGGAGTGAAGGATGTCCGCGATGTGCTCGACAAGTGTGCACGCGAGGCATCCAGCATGTTTGCCACCGCCCGCCCCATTCTCTTCATAGATGAAATCCACCGTTTCAACAAGGCGCAGCAGGATTCTCTGCTTGGTGCTGTGGAAAAGGGTGTCGTCACCCTTATTGGTGCCACCACAGAAAACCCCTCTTTCGAGGTTATCCGTCCTCTACTTAGCCGCGCTCAGGTATATACGTTGAAGTCGCTCGAACAGGATGACCTTCAGCTGCTTCTTGACAGGGCTTTGACAAAAGACCGCATATTGTCGCAGAGGAAAGTGGAGGTGAAATCCACCAATGCTCTCTTCAGGTTTTCTGGAGGCGACGCAAGGAAGTTGCTCAATATACTTGACCTTCTGGAGCAAAGTGTGCCGCAGGACTCCCCTATCGTTATCGACGATGATTTTGTCACCAAAAGTCTCCAGGTGAATCCAGCCGCCTACGACCGCAACGGCGAAATGCACTACGACATCATTTCGGCATTCATCAAATCCATACGTGGCAGTGACCCGGATGCCGCCGTCTATTGGTTGGCGAGGATGGTGGAGGGTGGTGAGGATCCGAAGTTTATTGCCCGCAGGCTTGTGATTTCGGCCGCCGAAGACATCGGCCTTGCAAATCCCAATGCACTCCTTCTTGCCAACGCCACGTTCGATGCCCTTCAGAAAATAGGATGGCCCGAAGGTCGCATCATCTTGGCTGAATGTACCGTATATCTCGCGACATCGCCCAAAAGTAATTCTGCATATCTTTCGATCGATGCAGCCCTGGATATGGTCAGAAAGACCGGCGACCTTCCTGTGCCGTTGCACCTTCGCAATGCTCCGACATCGCTTATGAAAGAGATGGGATATCACGAAGGCTACAAATATGCCCATGATTTCCCCAACCACTTCGCCGACCAGCAATACTTGCCTGATGCGCTTGCCGGCACCCGTTTTTGGACACCCCAAACCAATCCCGCCGAGTCCAAACTCGCCTCCTACATACAGCATCTCCGCGACTCCGCCAAGCCATAAGGTTAATTTTGAATTGGCAGCGCAGGGTAGGGACGCTATTTTTAGCGTCCCCATCTGCAAAGGAGCCGCCTTGCATGGAGCATACGGCTTTAGCCGCATGACCGCAACCCATCTTAAATCAGCAGTGTAAAACACACAGTTATTGTAGTATTTTACTGCGTCCACTATTTGGATACGATGTTGAGCAGGTCTTGATAATCATGTACTACGTCATATTTCACGGTCGAGTTAGAGAGCGAGGCGAAGTGGCGACGGGCGCACTTAATTTTAGATTTTTCTGTTCCGCGCAAGTCTACTTCACGGAGCGAGCCTTTGGTTTCGGCAATGAAATAGACATGTTTTACACTACCTTCGCGGAATACAACAGCCCAGTCAGGATTATACTTGCCCATAGGAGTGTTGATGTAGAAACCGCGCGGAAGTTTTGTGTAAACTTCCACATCATCATTGGTTTCGAGGTCTTTTGCAAACTGCATCTCCGTACCCTTACTGTCAACAACCACAAGGTCGTAGAGCGACTTGGTGCTTTCAAGTGCATTATCGCCCGGTACACCACGAATTTCGTCAGTAGTAAACAAGTCCGTTTCATAGGACTGCTCGGTAGGCGAATAAGTGATTTTCTTTACCACTGCAATAGCTTTGCAGTCGTTGATTATGTTGGCAACCTTGATTATAAATTCTTCAGGATTGACTCTAAAAAGAATAAACTTGGAAGGGCTAATCTCTTGAAGAATTTTGATAATGGTGCGTCGCGTTAGTCCGGTTTCTCTCACGAGGTCACCAATAAGGTCATATTTCACCGATTTGCTGACAGCTTCGTGCATTGAGCGGCGTACGGTCTTACCTTGTGTCATGGCAGAGCCGGATTCCAATGACTCGCGGTCGCGAATCTGTTCCATCTTACCCTCGGTAACGACTATATGTATTTCTGTTACAGTAAGGTGCTGGTCAATCTGCTCCACACATTTCTTTATCAGTTCATCAGAACTGAAATCGACAGTGTAGATAGAGCGCACATTGATTTGATTCCATAACTCAGCGAAGCGAGACTTAGCGAATTTGTCGGCATCGAAGTTGGCAATTCTACGCTTGCGACCATCAGAAGGCTTGGCAGAACGCGGGTCAAATACACCATCGAGGACTTTGGCTATGGCAGGTTTGAGCGAAGCCAAATCCTCGCCGAAGTCTAGATTGCCGTTGCGTTTGTCCTCGTAGTATGTGGGTGTGAGCAAACCGTCATCGTCAATATAGTCCTTACGAACAAGACGATTGTAAATTTTGCGAGCAATATCAGTAGTAACCTTAGTGGTATTGCCCTCGATGTCGGAGAAGGTTCGTCCCTCGAATAAAGCTACAGAAACGACAGTAGGACGGTAAGCAACGGCTTCAGCTATTTCCTCCTGGAGTTTCTTTGCAAATTTTTCATAGCTCTCGGAGGCTATGACAGTAAGGATGTTGGTGTCGAACACATGTTCGCCCAATACATCCAGATCCTGACGTTCACCGTTTTTATTGACGCACAGACGCATACCGCGACCAACCTCCTGACGTTTTTTGGTGGTGTTGTCGCTGTCTTTGAGAGTGCAAATCTGGAACACGTTGGGGTTATCCCAGCCCTCTTTAAGAGCCGAGTGTGAGAAAATAAATCTCACAGGTTCGTCAAGAGAAAGCAGCCGCTCCTTATCTTTCATGATAAGATCATAGGCTCGCAGTGCTTCCTCGCGACCCTTCTCTGTACTCTCTTTTGTGTCAGTTATTTTGCCTTTCTTGTCTTGCGAGAAGTAACCTGCATGAACGCCTGTTGCCGGGTGACGCTGAAGATATTGTGCATATTCCGGAGAAAACATGTCAATATAGTCGTGCAGAATATCGTAGTATTCCTGCTCGAATATTTCAGCAAAAGTACCATTGGAGGTTGCACCATGCTCACCATACACACGATAGTTCTCCACCTTGTCAATAAAGAACAATGAAAGGACCTTAATACCCTTGGGGAACAACATTCGCTCACGTTCAAAGTGACTGCGTATAGTTTCGCGGATTTGCTCTCGGCGGATGGCAACTTCATGAATGTTGCCTGTCATTGTACCCTCATAGAGCTTTGTCCCGTTGAGAAGTTCCACGAAGCCGGCCCGCCCATCAATGCGTTGCACTATGCAACGGTCACGGTATTCGGCAAGGCCTCCGCTTTGTTCGTAGAGGTCGAAACCCTCTCCCACGAGCCGGGTCACCTGTCGTGTGCCAGAGGACGATTTTGCGTCAAACGAGATACGGGCCTGGGGATTTCCCTTGCCGATGACAATTTCTTCGAGACAAAGAAAACCATTGGTAGCAGTCGAGCCTATCTGCGAAATTCCCTTAACCTCAATTTTCTTGACGAGTTTGCGATTGTAGGCATCCATTGCATCGAGGCGAAACACCATATTGTATATGTCGCCGTCACGATGTGTAGCCGAATACAATAGTGTCATCAGTGGATTGAAAAGTTTCAATCCTTGACGAGTGCGGTTATTGCGATTAGCACCGAGCACACTCTGAGGCTCGTCGATAATCATTATCGGGTGAGTCTTGGAAATAACGTCGATTGGCCGGCGAGAACCGAATTCATCGCGGCGGTCAAAGATGATGCGTGATGTTGAGTTGTTGGCCGTATCGTCGAATGAGCTGTTGAACGCCTGGGTGTTGATAATCATGCAGTGCATTCCGCTGTCAGTAGCGAAAGCGTCAATCTTGGAGAGTTGCTTCGAGTTATACACGAAGTATTGCATGCGCTTTCCATACTCGTCTCCGAAGTGGTCCTCCATTGTTTGGAAAGACTTCAACACACCTTCACGGATTGCCACCGAAGGCACAACAATTATGAACTTAGTCCAACCATATAGTTTGTTAAGTTCATACATCGTTTTGATGTAGGTGTAGGTCTTACCGGTGCCGGTTTCCATCTCAACGGTGAGTGTGACATCGTCGCCCTCACCCTCGAAATATTCGATAGGTTTCAGACCCTGAGCGAGTTGCACCGTACGCACATTGTCGGTGAGCGTTGTTCGATCGAGAAGCAGCGGAGCATTGGCAAAGCCATACTCGCCCATGTTCATACGGCCATTGCCGACATCGTGCAAATACTCCGTAGGGTCAACGAAAGGCTGTCCCTTGAACACGTCAGTAACTGCGCGAGCCGCTTCGGTCTGAAAACGTTGATGTTTGTAACGCAGTTTCATATTACACGGATGTTTTTCATTGCTTCTTCATCGCTCCAACCAAGACGCTGCTTGAACTGCTCGAAGATGTTGATTTTATCAGCATCGGAGCTGAAACAACAGTCGCGGAACAGGACGCGGAGCGGTGCCTGATCAACAATATGGGCTATGACGTTTTCAGTTATGTTGTCAGTAAAGCAAGCCACGAGGTCACCCTCGTTGACGGTGTAAACATCGTGGCCGTCAATTGTAGCTTTTGACATTGGTAGCGAGAGTCTGACACCCCAATCAAGCATAGCTCCGAAAAGCAGGTCGAGGTCGGTGCGGTCGGGTTTAACGTTATCGAAAAGCGAGCCGAGTTTGTCTTGGCCGAGAGCAGCGGGTTGGAAGTACACATCCTCCATATTGCTTTCGTCAACGCGGAACACACGGAAGCCGGTGTCAAGGTCTTGACCTTGCAGACCCGCTTCCTCCTTAATTTTTTTACCAGCACGACGTATGCGCTCTTTAGCAAGCTCTGTTAATAAATGAGGTTTTGAATATTTGTCAAGAAATCTGATGCCATTCTCAATTATAACTTTTGTCACTGGGTCAGCAGTTTTGAGCATTTCATCCAAATTTTCTTGAAGTTGAACAAGTATAAACTTTAAGTTAGATTTGTCCGTATTTTCAAGACAGTATCGCATAACAGCTTCTGCAGTCGTGCCTGAACCAGAGAAAAAGTCTAATACGATATCACCATCTTCAATGATGAAGTTAGTAAGATATTGAATTAGAGAAACAGGCTTCGGATAGGAAAAAACATCACTGTTATCCATCAAGCTATTTAGATGAGAACTTGCGTTTTCATTAGTCCCCACACCATTGCTCGGTTTATCTATCAAAGGCGATATGATATTGTCTTTGATGAAGTTTGTGGGTCTTTTATACCCCTCACCAGCTCGTATAAAACGAATTGAGAACTCGTCAGACTTAATTATGAATGTAGTGCCATTAGACACTTCAGCATCTAAAAAATCCTGAGACCATTTAAATTCACCCTTCAAACGAAAGTCTGTTGTAGAATATCCGTCTACAATCTCAATGTCGTCAAGGAGTTCTACTCGATTCTTACAATGGGCTTTATAAATACCATTAGGGAATTTATTCGGTTTAAAGAAAACCTTTTCTTTAGGGAACTTGATGATCGTAATTGGATTGCCAGAGTTTAGTAATGGTGCATCACCTCCATCTAATGCGACTCCATTGTATTTGATTGCGCTTCTATTATTTTCGTAGCAGAGAATGTATTCGTTAGTTTTACGAGACTTGGTCGCAAGCGAAGGCGGAGTCGAAGTCTTTACCCAAGAGAATACTTCGATAAAATTCTGTGCACCAAATACTTCATTGCATATTTTCTGTAAATTGTCTAATTCTTCAACACCTATTGAGATGAATATGACACCATGTTCGGTCAATAGTGAACGAGCAATTAGAAGTCGAGAATAAATCATTGAGCACCAGTCGGAGTGGAAGCGACCGTTGGAGTCGGTGTTTTTGCGGTAACGATTACCGAGTTCGTCAGTATTGCCCTCCGCACGGTCATGGTCAGCGGCAGTAGCGGCAAAGTCATCGTTATAGACGAAGTCGTTGCCTGTGTTGTAAGGAGGGTCAATGTATATCATTTTGACCTTACCCATGTATGACTTTTGGAGGAGTTTGAGAACTTCGAGGTTGTCGCCCTCTATATAGAGATTTTGGGTTGTGTCCCAATCCACACTGTCGTCGGGCACAGGTCGCAGGGTCTTTTTGATAGAACGTGCGGCTTCACGCCGAGCCTCAGCTTTGCCGGGCCACGTGAATTGGTAAAATTCTTCTCCTGTGTCAACTGCGGAATCACCCAAAAGTTGGCGGAGGATATCGAAGTTTACCACACGACGCACTTTCCCATCAACCCCTTTTGCTTCGGTGAAGCAAGAGGGCGCAATCTGATAGAGCGCATCGAGATTGATTTGCGCTCCATCGGCACTTTGTAATGAGAGATGTTCGGGTGTCATATATATGTTATTATTTGTTTTTTAAGTTTGAGAGCTGAACTTCCAACTCAGAGATACTTCGTTTGAGAGAACGAGCCTGTGTATTCAATTCAATTTGACGGTTGAACTGTTTTTCGTTGCGTACTTTCTTTTGTAGAGCCTCGGCCTCGCGACGCATTTTTGCGAGGCGAATTTCAATCTCTTTGATTTCTGAAATGGCGGCGGCATTGTCAATACGATAACCGGCCATTTGACTAATCAGATTGAAATACACGCGGTCGAGATTTTGACCTTCAACGCGCAACGGCACATTAGCGAGGTCAACATTGCGAAGAAGATAGCTGACCTCACGAGTCCACTTCGGCACACCGGCAACGACCGTGCGACGCTTATGCTGCATAAGTAAGTCAGTGGCGTTGCCATACTGAATGATGTAGAGAGTGTGCCGAGGGATAAGGTCATCGAGACCACAGAAGGGATTGATGGAGTAATTGTCGGTCTTACACCGAAACAAGAAAACATCGATCTCCTTGACCTCGTTTCCCTCAGCAACGTTGATGGTGTCCGGACGAAGAACATACAGAAGTCGGATTTGCTCAAATTCATCAGCAAGCAGCGAGCGCACAGCCGTAGGCGTAGCACTCGCTTTGACAAACTGAGCCTTAGGTATCAGCTTGTCAACGATAGTCGATGCAGGGAATTTGAGCAGATTTTCCATATCACCATTTTTTTCTTTCTCGGCACTCAATCCTTATCAAATCCTTTGAAAAAACTTTGATTATTGCTTCTATAAGTTTGAAAAATAAATCCATATTTATCGTATTATCAAAAAGGTTATCAATTCAAAATCATCGAGTCCGGCAATTTCATTACGTAGAAACGAGGATTCACCATCGGAGAATAGCGATGCAATGTCGCTTTCTTCTTTGACGGTAACAATGCTCTCTATGGCAAGTTGTAAAAGTTCGGTATAAGCCGTCATATCACGACCATCGTCAGTTTCGATATTGAGTTGACGGCAGAGTTCAGCAAGAAGTTTTGTCTTACCCTTGCAAGCCACACGTAGAGTGTCGAGCAGCCGTTTCGGCGCAAGGTGGTCAATCAGCACGTCACCTCCAGTTGAGATATAAATCATATAAAATGGGTGAAGCTGATTGGTCTTGCCGATATTCACCTCCTGACGGCGATTCTTTAAAATGAAAATCACGCCCGGTTGGAGGTCGCCTTCTGCGGCAACAACTGCACTCATGCCGTTGGGGGTGCGCTCAATATCGGGATTCTCCTTGATGTAGGCAAGGAGGTCAAGACGGAACTCGTTCAAGCCCAAGTCCATGATATTGATACCCGTGTCCATATCCTCGATATCGACTACCTCGGTCTGCAACTTTTTGAGTTGCTGACGGCGATATTCGAGGTCTCCCTTCTCTTCGGGTGAAAGCAGGTTACCATCGCCAGTAGAAGTGAGAACGGTTGCTTTCATGCGGCTTTCAACGCGCCCTTTGAGCTTGATATATTCGTCAAGATCAACGTTGGGCCAGTAATTGACAAGCTGTATCTGCGAGTTTTGAGAGCCGATACGGTCAATACGCCCGAAGCGTTGAATTATTCTGACGGGATTCCAGTGAATATCGTAGTTAACGAGGTAATCACAGTCTTGCAAGTTCTGACCCTCGGAGATACAATCAGTGGCAATTAGCACATCGATTGTATCGGTGCAACCCGGGAAAAGCACGTCACGGTCTTTGGAACGTGGTGAGAAGAATGTCAGAACATTATTGAAACTGACGTCTCGGCGAGAGAGCGTCCACCGCCCCTCGGTACTACCGGTGACGAGGGCAACATTAAGTCCGGCAGTTTCAGTGATACGAGGTGCGAGTTCACGATAAAGATATTCAGCAGTATCTGCGAAAGCCGTGAATATCAGAACCTTTTTGTTGCTGGGATTAATGGGATTGGCGAACTTTTCTTTAAGGTCGGCAATCAGTTGTTGCAGTTTGCTATCATGGGACGGTGTAATTGGCTCAAGCATAGCAATAAGCAGCGACAATTTTTCGTGGTCTTCCTTAAGGTCTCGACGCCACGAAACATAATCCATGTCGGCTATATCAATTTTTGACTTGCGTCCTACAAATGGGTCGTTCTCGGAATCTTCGTTATCGAAGTCATCTGTGAACTCAGTAACATCAATTAAGCCGGACCCGGAGTCGCGGTCAAAATTATCAATGGCCGCTATTGATTTGGCAATAAAAGCGTTGATGCGTTCAAGCGTAAGTCTGAATGAATTAACAGAGCTTTCAAGGCGTTTGAGCATATTAATTGCCATCAACTTGCGCAAACCTTTTTCACGACCGTCAACGGAAATCTTGCCATTACCCTCGAATTTTAGCGCGTACCTATCTTTGGCACTCGGCTGTATAAATAGCGAAGGGGTATAAATGGAAAGGTTCAAATCGTCAAGCAATTGGGCAATTTCCTTGAACGTCACAGTCTTGTTCTTATCAAGATCTGTGAGTGGAGGCCGACGAGTAATCGGCGGTAAACGGTCAGGGAATGTGCCAATATCTGTAGTATCATAATACTTGACGATATGCTTACGGCTTCGTGCGATTGTTACCGCATCAAGCACTTTGAAGAAGTCAAAACTAAGGTCAGAGAGCAACCGTTCGGTGGTGCGTTCCTCCGGGTCGAGTTTGGCCCACTTGTTATAAACGCCTTGTGCCAAACGGAAAATATCTTCAATGGTATT
This sequence comes from uncultured Sangeribacter sp., assembly GCA_964388725.1. Taxonomy (GTDB): domain Bacteria; phylum Bacteroidota; class Bacteroidia; order Bacteroidales; family Muribaculaceae; genus Lepagella. The sequence continues at coordinate 21,592 of CAYMBR010000034.1, forward strand.
GTCAGTATCGAGCAAACCATTGATGTTTTCGCTGTCTCCCTCATAAGCCAATGACAGTTGGTTTTTGAGGTCGTTAAAGCGGTTATTGACTGGTGTTGCTGAAAGCATCAGCACTTTGGTTTTCACTCCAGGCTTGATAACTTTGTTCATCAAGCGGAGGAAGCGGTTTTCGCGTTCCTCCCCGGTATCGTCATTGGTTGTGACTTTGCCTCCGTTGCGGAAGTTGTGACTTTCGTCAATCACTACAAGGTCGTAGTTTTCCCAATTAAGATGGTCAAACTCAATACCTCCTACACTTCGCCCTCGGTCTCGAGAAAGGTCGGAATGAAAAAGTATATCATATCGTAAGCGGTCTGCTGCGATAGGATTGTTTTTATAGTTGGCACGGAAAGTTACCCAGTTTTCATACAACTTTTTGGGGCAAAGTACCAAAACTGACTTGTTGCGATTTTCGTAATATTTGATTACGGAAAGAGCAGTAAAAGTTTTTCCGAGACCGACAGAGTCAGCGAGAATACATCCGTTGTATTTTTCAAGTTTGTTGATGATAGCAAGTGCGGCATCTCGTTGGAAATTGTATAGCTTGCTCCAAATCTGCGAGTTTTTGAAGCCGGTGGCTTCGTTTGGCAAAACATCTTCCGAAATATCTTCAAGAAACTCATTGAAGATATTGTATAGAGTAACGAAATAGATGAAGTCGGGGGAGTTTTCGCGATAGACACTTTCAATATTATCAATGATTGTGTCGGTTACATCTTTGAAAGAATCAGAGTCGCGCCAAAGTTCATTAAAGCTGCGGAGGTAGCTGTCAGTTTCAGTAGTAAACGGCAAGCCGACTTTTACCTGATTGAGAGTGTTGCCACGTTCACAACCTAATTCTGTGGTGGTAAAGTCATTGAACTGTGGGATGCTAAATGTGTCAGAACCATTTGCCACCGTGAGGTGGGGATTTACAACACTATCGGTAACATTAGAGAGAAAGCGAGCCTTGTTGCGAATCCATGCGGCACATTCGCGAGCGATTGCTTTTTGAGACAGACGGTTTCGTAGTCGTATCTCGAAATCAGAACCATAGAGGGTGCGTTCACGGTTGAGTTTGGGAATATAAAACTCACGCTTTTGTTTTGAGGAACGCTCGGTGTTGAACGTAGGAGAAGTAAAAATAAATCGCAGTTCCTCGATATTTGACAATTCCTCTTTTAGGACTTCAAAGGCATAGATAGAGAATGTGGCAGCAGCAATGGAAATTTTCGTGCCATTGCGAAGTTGCCGTCGCAGTTCATCTACGACTTTGGCGTTTATGTTGTCAAATATTATAGGTTGCTCCATTAAGGCATCAGATTCTCACCGCGCCTTAATGAGAATTGGTTGTTAGTAGTTCCACAAGCCATACAAAAATAGCGTAGGCACCACATACTGTCACTATCCTCCGGCTGCGGGCTCTGGACTGCCTCACCTAAAAAGGACAGCAACGCAGAGCCTACGCCAAGGTATATATACACCAACTTTCGCCTATGAATATAAGCGAAGTCAGGTACGAGCATACCCATCGTAAGCATCTACCGTTGCACTGCCTTGATTTAGGTGTTAATTGTCCAGATTAGCAGCCGTCAAAGACAAGCGTTCAGTAAACGCTATTATTATATGTCTGCATCCCACCCTCAGGCCCATAGCGGGTTCTGTGGACGCTATGCCAATGCAAATTTAATAATTTTTCCCCATTTGCGCAAATCACACCCTCATTTTATTCCCCAATTTATTCCATTTACTTAATTTTATATCCCCAGATAAAATACCTACCTAAGTTTTTATGGCTTTTCAATACTGACCCACTGCAAGCCCCGTAATTTGTCTTATGAATTCTGGATCAATACCCGATTCAAGCATTTTTCTTGCCGTTAGCCTTATACCTTCCTCTCTCCCTTCCTCTCTCCCTTCCTCTCTCCCTTCCTCTCTCCCTTCCTCTCTCCCTTCTTCACTCCCTTTTTCCAAACCTTTCTCTACACCGGCTTTTAGTCCCTTACAATAGGAGTCTTTTGATGCATAATCCACTGCTGCCACCGTGTCAACATATTTCTGGTATGACTGACCGTAGGCCACAACATCCTCCGCAGCCATGTTGCCTATCTCTGACTCCCGGAACATCTCCTCGAACTCTCCGCTCAAATATGCCTTTGACTTCTTATCCATAGTATGCATGTTTTTTACTCAAGTTTCGGTTTTAAAACATTCACTATAATGGATGGGGGAGATTT